>DASQZE010000531.1:0-19073 GCA_035638875.1 Longimicrobium sp. | reverse complement strand
ACCGCAGTTACTTTCGCACTTTCGCACTTTCGCACTTTCGCACTTTCGCACTTTCGCACTTTCGCACTCACGCACTCCCATGATCCTCGACGGCGAGCACACGTTCAATGCACCGCCCCAGACCGTGTGGGACCTGCTGCAGGATCCAGAGGTGCTGGCCAAGGCCATGCCCGGCGCGCGCCGCCTCGTCCGCACGGGCGAGGGCACGTATGAAGGCGTCATCCGCATCGGCGTGGGGCCCGTCACGGCGGCGGAGTGGTCGCTCGCCGTGGCCATCCGCGAGCCCGTGGAGCCGGAGAGCTACACAATGCAGGTGGATGGCAAGGGCGCGCTGGGCTTTACCCGCGGCCTCGCCAACGTAAACCTGGACGCGGTGGATGGCGGCACGCGGATGCGCTACCACGCGGACCTTTCCATCGGCGGCAAGGTGGCCAGCGTGGGGCAGCGGCTGCTGGACCAGGTCGCGAAGATGATGACCAAGCAGGGCCTGGACGCGCTCAACAAGGAGCTCGAAGCGCGCCTGGCCGCCGGCCCCACCTGAATCCCCGGAGACGCATGCGAACCCTGCTCGGACTCGTCCTTTTCGGCCTGGCGTTCACGCTCGGACTCCTGGTGATTATGGGCCTGGCGGATCCGGCCGGCGCATCGATGGCCAACGATGCCGACCCGTTCGGCCCCGTGCCGCCCTGGTACGTGCCCGCCGCCTGGCTGGCGCTCGCGCTCGCGCTGCTCATCGCCGCCATTCGGTTGCTGAACGGCGGCATTTTGGGGCGGCTCGTGCGCGGCCGCGGCCTTACCCCCGCGGAGCAATGAAGCCCGCCGCGTTCGAGTACCACCGCCCCGAGGATACGGACGAGGCGCTGGCCCTGCTGGCGGAGCACGGCTACGACGCCAAGCTGCTGGCCGGCGGGCAGAGCCTGGTGCCGGCGATGAACTTTCGCCTGGCGCAGCCGGCCGTGCTCATCGACCTGAACCGCATTCGCCCGCTGGACTACATCGCGCAGGCGGACGCGGTGCTGCGCATCGGCGCCATGACGCGGCAGGCGACGGTGGAGCGCAACGCGCTCGTGGCCTCGCACGCGCCGCTGCTGGCGGAGACGCTGCCCTTCGTGGCGCACGCGCAGATCCGCAACCGCGGCACCGTGGGCGGCAGCATCGCGCACGCGGACCCCGCCGGCGAGGTGGGCGCCGTGATGCTGGCCCTGGAGGCGACCCTCTATCTGCGCGGGCCCAACGGCACGCGCACCGTGGCCGCGTCCGACTTCTTCACCGGGCTGTTCGGCACGGCGCTGGAAGCGGACGAGATGCTGACGGAGGTGGAGATCCCCGACGCAGCGCCGCGCACGGGGTGGGCGTTCGACGAGATCTCGCGGCGCCACGGGGACTACGCCCTCGCGGGGATGGCCGCGGCGGTTGAGGTGGACGAGGACGGCCGCTGCACCGCCGCCCGCATCGCGCTGCTGGGCGTGGGCGATGCGCCGCTGCTGGCCCGCGAGGCCGCCGCCGCGCTCGTCGGCCAGCATCCCACGGAGGATGCCGTCCGCGCCGCCGCCGATGCCGCCAGCCAGCGCGACATCGATCCGCCTGGCGACATCCACGCCAGCGCCGAGTACCGCCGCCACCTGACGAACGTGCTCGTGCGCCGCGTGCTGCCGCGGGCGTTCGCGCGGGCGAGGGGGGTGGTACCGGGGTCCGGCGGCTGACGGGACGACGTAAGGCGAACGACGCAAGGTGGAGAATCTGTACCGGAGCGGAGCCCGGGAGCGCCCCCACCCGGGCTCGTAGACCTCGCCCACCCTCCCCCAAAAACCCCTGGGGGAGGGTTGAGGGAACGGAGTTCCGGCGGCTGAAGCAAGGCGTGGACGCGACAGAACGGCGACCGGCCTCGTGCAGTTCTCCCCCCTCTCGGCGAGGAACGAGCGGGAGGGGCTCGCGGGCGCGGTCCGGTGCACGTCACCGAGCCGTCCGAACCATACGGAATCTACCGGTACGCAAATGCGTCAATCTCCGCGAGTCTCTTGTTCTCCGGCCGGCGTGCGGTTGGCGCGGGGGAGATTGATGGCGGCCGGACTGCGTTTTCTTGCCTGGGGGGCGCGGCTGCTGACGGGACGGGACCATGGCGCGATCTTTTCCGCCATCCACCGCCGCAACGAGTGGGGGAGCGCCGAGTCCGTCTCGGGCCCCGGCTCCACCCGCACGCGCGGCGAAGACTTTGCCGGCGAACTGGGCGCCCTGCTGGCGCGGCTGGACGCGCGCGTGCTGCTGGACGCGCCCTGCGGTGACTTCAACTGGATCGGCGCGATCGCGGACAGGATGGAGCGATACGTGGGCGTGGACGTGGTGCCGGAGCTGGTGGAGCGCAACCGGGAGCGGCATGGCGACCCCCGGCGCACCTTTCTGCTGGCGGACCTCACGCGCGACGCGCTTCCCGCGGCGGACGTGATCCTGTGCCGCGACTGCCTGGTGCACCTCTCGTTCGCGGACGTGCGGGCGGCGCTGGAGAACTTCCGGCGCAGCGGGTCCGCCTGGCTGTGCACCACCACGTTCCTGGACGCGCGGGAGAACCGCGATATCCGCACCGGCGGCTGACGCGAGCTGAACCTGCAGGAGGCCCCGTTCCACTTTCCGCCGCCCGAGGCGCTGGTGGACGAAAAGTGTGAGCATTCCGGCGGACGGTACCGGTCCAAGCGCCTGGGGCTCTGGCGGCTCGACTCCCTTCCGCCGTACACCGGCGGCCGGTCCCACGGCGGGCATTGAATCCCAACCTTGAACACACCCGGAGATCCTGATGAAAGTGTACGACCTGTCGCAGCCCCTGAACGAGCAGGCGCCGTTCTGGCCGTACTACCCGCCGTTCGAGGTGAAGTACATCAAGCGCAAGGCGGAGCACGGGGTGAACGCGCAGTACATCCAGACGTCCAACCACATGGGCACGCACCTGGACGCGCCGCGCCACTTCGTGACCAAGGGGATGACCATCGACCAGATCCCCATGGAGTGGCTGTGCGGCCCCGGCGTGATCGTGAACCTCAGCGACGAGATGGACGAACTCGCCGTGTACACGCCGGAGATGATCGAGTCGCGGGTGGAGGTCAAGAAGGGCGACATCCTGCTGCTGCACACGGGCTGGCACCGCTACGCGCAGTGGGGCGACGAGGCGGACGAGGAGAAGTACATCCACATGCACCCCGGCGCGCACCCCGACATGGTGCCGTGGCTGCTTGAAAAGGAGATCCACATCTGGGGCGTGGACGTGGTCTCGACCGACCATCCCATGGACCTGCCCATCGGCCGCTTTCTGGGCAAGGGGATGCACGGCCACTGCGACCGCGTGCGCGCGGCGGCCGAGAAGAAGTTCGGCGGCCCCGAAGCGGTGGCGAAGCTGTTCCCCGACGAGGACTACCAGCTCACGCACAACAAGCTGTTCCACAAGAACTGCATGCACATCGAGAACCTGGGCGGCGACATCAGCCACCCGGCGCTGCAGAACCGCCGGCTGATCCTCGGCTGCTTTCCCTGGAAGTTCCAGGGCGGCGAGGCCGCGTTCGCCCGCGTGGTCGCCTTCGACGGCGAGTGGCCCAAGGAGATTTGAGGCAACCTTGCGAGGCTCCACTTCCGGGCGGCGCGCGGCTCGCCGTTCGTCTCTCTTGCGGGATCTGGCGGCCGCATACATCTATGGGCCGGATACGGATGGCTCGCCACCGCCCTTCCCATGCAGTGATCTCGACAAACTCGTTCTTTACGGGGGCGGCGGAGACGGTACCGCAGGGATGACGGCACCTGCTCCGCCGGTGTGGTTCCATTGATGGAAGAGGGAGAAAATCATGAGCGATTTCGCTACGCTCCTCAGGCTGCCGGAAAGGATCATGCGGCGCTCGCTGGGCCTGCCGCTGGTGATGCTGGGCTTTTTCCTGGTGTACTTCAACGCGCTCGGCTCGCAAGAGCGGCCCACGGGCGGATACCTGGTCTTCGCCTTCGGCAGCGCGCTCACGCTGGCCGGG
Source organism: Longimicrobium sp. (assembly GCA_035638875.1). GTDB lineage: Bacteria > Gemmatimonadota > Gemmatimonadetes > Longimicrobiales > Longimicrobiaceae > Longimicrobium. Next base: position 15,072 of record DASQZE010000531.1, on the reverse strand, counting down.
CTGGCCTTCATGGCGGTGGAGCTACGCCGGATCGGCACGCCCACCGTGGACGTGCAGTCCGCCGTCTCAGCGTCGGACCTGGAGCTCACCATCCAGCAACTGGCGAAGAACCTGGACATCCAGCGGGTGCAGGCGTCGCAGGGCTTCATTGCGGCGCTGGCGATGATGGTGCTGGGCACGGGCGTCGTGCTGGCCGGCGCCACGGGGCACCTGCTGGGCATCGCCGGCAGCGCCAGTACCCTCACGACCGTGGCCGGCGTGGTGGTGGAGATGATCTCCGGGTTGGGGATGGTTCTGTTCCGCAGCACGTCGTCCCGTCTGAACAAGACGTCCGAGAGCCTTCTGGACATCTGGAAGCTGTTCGCCGCCTTCCGGCACGCGGAAACGCTGCCGGAAGCGGAACGGACGCAGATGCAGATCCGGCTGATCAGCCGCCTGGTCGGGCTGGAGGGGATCGAGGCCGCACGGCCGCGATCCGAGACGGAGCCCGCGCTCACCACGGCCACGGCCCCGTAGCTCCCCTGGGCGAGCGGTCGAAGGAGATTTGAGACACTTGTACGCGCGACCCAATAAGGAGTATAGGAACGATGAAGTTGGACTTCGACCTGATTCGGCAGATCCTTTTGCATGTGCAGGATACGCCCGCAAACCAGCGTGTCAGCAACGTGCGAATAGCTGGCTACGACGAAGACAACGTGTTCGAGCATTTGGAACTTTTAGAGCAGCGCGGTCTTCTCGATGCTCACATCACATATGCAGGTAGTGGGGAGAAACGGATCTACGCCGTATATGTGAAGAATTTGACTTGGGAGGGGCACCAATTTTTGGAGAACGCTCGGAACAACGAGGTCTGGAGCCGCACGAAATCGCTCGTGAAGGAGAAAGGTGGCTCCGTATCCTTCGAGATTTTCAAATCGCTCCTCACACAGGTGACGATGAATTTTTTCGGCGTGCAGTCTTGATCATCACTACCAAGGCGATGATCATGCACATCGAAAACCTGAGCGGCGACATCAGCCACCCGGCCCTGCAGAACCGCCGCCTGATCATCGGCTGCTTCCCCTGGAAGTTCCAGGGCGGCGAAGCCAACCTTCGCCGTGTGCTTGCCTTCGACAGATCCGCATGCCTTTCCACCCTCACTCTGAATAGAAGGGAAATCCTTGCGACGGAAAATCCGCTCTACGGCGACATTTTTACCAGCCACGGGGACGATGTTGTTCCTGTGGCTCCTTCTGATGGGTTTGACGTACTGGCTTTCCCCTAGAGACGCGCCGCTCACGTGGATCATCTGCCTGACCGGAAACATACTGGGCATCCCGCTCGGTATGATGGCCTCCCCACTGGAGCGCGAAGGTACGCATTTCCGCGCAATTGGTGGTTGGATTGCCAGTTTTGCATCAGGATACCTGCTCAGTAAGCTCGAACAGTTCGACCCCTCACCGATGTTGAAAGATGAGATAAGCATCGGCCGCAGCCTCGCGTTCGTGGCATTCCTGATTCTGGGGGCGATCCAGACGTTCGTGCTGCGCAGCTACCTGGATTCCGAGCGAGCTCGTGACTTCTACTTGGTACCGGAGGACAAAGACGCAGCCCAGCCGGTTGAGGCAAGTGCCTGAAATGCTGTTCCCCGATGCGGACTACCAGTTCACGCACAACAGCTGTTCGACAAGAACTGCATGCACATCGAGAACCTGGGCGGCGACATCAGCCATCCGGCCCTGCAGAACCGCCGGCTCATCATCGGCTGCTTTCCCTGGAAGTTCCAGGGCGGCGAGGCCGCGTTCGCCCGCGTGGTGGCGTTCGACGGCGAGTGGCCGGCGGAGATCTGAAGGGCTCGGCCGACGGCGGATCATTCACCCGGGAGCCTCGATGGACATTGATGAAAATCCCGCGGGAGTGCTGATCGGGGGAACGCTGTACTGGGCGTTCCTGCTGGGGATCGGCCTGTTGATGCCGGTGCTGCAGGCGGGTGCGTGGATGGAACATGGCGGGCTGCTGCCGCGGGGGCGGGTGCACGTGGCGTCGGGCACCGCGCTGCTCTGGGTTCTCATCCCCGGCTTTTGCCTTGGCCTGCTGATGATCGGAGGGCTGGGACGGTTCCTGTGGCCGCTGGAGCGGGCCCTGATGTACGGGTGCGGGTTCGGGCTGTTCCTGCCGGCATTCTTCGCGAGCGGCCTGATCGTGCTGGTGAGCCTGACGGGCCTGGGCTCCGACCGTGCGGAGGCGTACATCTACCTGGCCAACGTCGGGGGATGGACGTGCTACGCCGTGTACCTGTTCATCGCGCAGCTGCTCAGCCCCTCGGACGGCGACGTCGCGCCGACTCTGACCCCGAGAAGCCCATCCACCACTGGCGTGGACGAGACCTCCGGCCCGGCAGCCGGCAGTGTGCGAGGGAGCGAGCGGTGATCCTGATTCACGACGAGGAATCCCCGGCCCGGCGCACGGATGCTCCTTCACGCTTCCATCGGGGATCGACCTGTACGGCCCCGAGCGGGAGCTGGCACAGGGGGGGGGCCACGACCTGAGTGACACGACCGGGGTGAAGCTGCATGCGGCGGCCGGAGTCACCTCGCCCTGCACGACCGCCCGCCGATCAACCACACGGCTTTTGTGATGACGAAACGCACACGCACTCCGCAGGAAAAGAAGGAGCTCAGCTACGCGCGGGACGGGCGCAACCTGCGCGCGGAATCGCGGTCAAAGGCGCACAAGGCCATCTCGCGGCGCAAGGCCAAGGCGAACCGCGCCTTTCGCCGCGAAGAGAAGCTCGCCACGTCCGCCGCGACGGCGCCGGGCGTGGACGACGTGTTCGTCGCGCGGATCAGCCGCCGCTCGTGGAAGAAGATGCCGGACGTATCGCTGGGCACGTACGTGGCCCGGCTGCTGGACAGGCGGGAGCAGCGGGGGATGAGCCCCGTCCACAAGCAGAGCCGCACGCTCGCCTCGGGGCTCCGCCGCGACCGGCGGGACATCGGCCTGTGGCTGGGCGGCCTCGTGTACGGCCGGACCTCGGCGGCCTCGCGCATCCGCGCCGCTGCGGACGCGGCCCAACCCGGCGCGAACGCCTGACAATCGGAACGCAATGGATCAGCAACACGATACGCCGTCGGCGCGCCATCACCTGCGCTTGATGTTTGAGTGGCGCGGCGGATGCCTGTGGGCCGGCAACGACGCGGCGTTCAAGGCGTTCGACGTCGGCGCCATCGAGGACAAGCTCCCGCTCTCGGACGAGACGCGGCAGCGGCTGGAGGAGCTGTCCGTGTGGCACGACACCGCGCTCGACTGGGACGACCCCGGCGGCCCCGGGATGTGGCCGCCGGAGGAGTACGAGCGGTTCGACCGTGCCGCGCGCGAGATGCTGGAGCGCGTCCGCACGGAGCTGGGGCCGGAGTTCTCCGTGGAATACAGGGGCTGATGACGATGCGAGGCGGGCGAGGTGCTGGAACGTGTGACCGGATGGAGCTAGGGCCGGCGTTCTCCATCGAGTACCGGCAGCCGTGACGAGGCTCTGTCCCAGGCGGTGGCGACGACACGAGAGACCCATCCCATGACGTTCCTCCGGCTAGCCTGCACGACGGCAATTCTCCTGGCTGCCGCGCCGATGGCAGCCGCGGCGCAGGACGGCCCCGTGCGCTGCCCGGCTCCGCGGGACCACAGCCTCCCCGCGCAGCGCGACTCCATCCTCCGCTCGCTTGCCCTTGACGAGCTCGCGCTGACGGGATTCGTGCGGAACGAGGAGACCGGGGAGCCCGTCCCGGGGATCGCCGTCGGCATCGACGGCTCGGATCGCGTGACGCTGACGGGCGTAGACGGCGGATACGTGCTGCGGTTCCTGGACCGAATCCCATCCCCCGCGCGTCCGCTGATGGCCCGCGCCTGCGAGCCCGGACGGGACTACCTGACGGAGGTGCGGGAGGTCTCGCTGCTTTCTCGCCGGGACGAGATCGTGGTGGTGACGGACGGTGTGGCGGCTCCGAAGCCGGGCTACGCGGCCCGTCTCGACTTCCGTGTCCGCCCGCGTCCCATCCCGTTCTGAGCCTCGCCGGCCGCGCCGCGGTTCATCCAGGCGTCCTGCCTCGGCGATGGCTTCCGCGCCGGAATCGTGCAGCCGCCAGGCTTCGCCAAATCGCGCGCTTTGCGTTACCTTCCCTGGTCCCACCGCGGCATCGGCCGCAGCTCCCCCCTGGATGGCTCCGCGGAGCCGCACTCCCTCATCAAGGATCAGCAGTGGATTACAGGAAGTTCGTGCGTCCCGCCCTTGCCCGCCGCATGGGCACGATGGCGGCGATCGCGATTGCGCTCGCCGGCACGGCCGCGTGCGAGAGCGACGGGACGGGCAGCGATTCGCAGGAAGTCACCATCGGCGGCATCTTCTCGCTCACGGGCAACTGGGCGTCGCTGGGCGTGACGAGCAAGGCCGCGCTGGAGCTGGCCGTGGAAGACGCGAACCGCTACGCCGCCGGCCGCGGCATCACCTTTACGGCAGACGTGCGCGACACCAAGCTGGACCCGGCCATGGCCCTCGCGGCCGTGCAATCGCTCAAGGCGGACGGCGTGCAGCTGATCATCGGGCCGCAGTCCAGCGCGGAGCTGGCGGCCATCCGCGCGTACGTGAACGCCAATCCGCTCATGGTCGTGAGCCAGAGCAGCACGGCGGGATCGCTGGCCATCGCGGGCGACCACATCTTTCGCTTCACGGCGGCGGACAGCCTGGAGGGCGTGGCGTCCGCGGCGCTGATGTGGGAGGACGGCATCCGCACGGTGGTCCCCATCTGGCGCGCGGACGCGGGCAACCAGGGGCTGCACACGGCCACCCGCGCCGCCTTCGTGGCCCGGGGCGGCACCCTGTCCACGGGCGTGGAGTACGGCGCGACGACGACGGCGTTCGCAACACCGGTCGCCACGCTGGGGGCGCAGGTGCGGGCGGCGCTCGCCGGGCGCCCGGCCAGCCAGGTGGGCGTGTACCTGGCGGGCTTCGACGAGGTGGCGGACGTGTTCGCGGCGGCCGCGCTGGATTCCGTGCTGGCCTCCGTGCGGTGGTACGGCGCGGACGGCATCGCGCAGAGCAGCGCCCTGACCGCCCGGCCGGCCGCCGTGGCGTTCGCGGAGCGCGTGGGCTTTCCGTCGGCGCTGTTCGGGCTGGACTTCAGCGCGCAGCAGAACTGGCAGCCGGTGGCCACGCGCATCCAGCAGCGCTCCGGCACGGCGCCGGACGCGTTCGCCCTGGCGGTGTACGATGCGGCGCGGGTGGCGGCACTGGCGTACCTGGCCTCGCCGAAGGGCGTCGATCTGGACTCGCTCTCGTCGCGGTTCGTGGACGCGGCGGCGAATTACCACGGGACCACGGGATGGACGGCCCTGAACGCGGCCGGCGACCGGCGCTTCGCGGACTTCGATTTCTGGGCCATCCGTCCATCCGGCGCCACGCACGCATGGACGCGCGTCGCGGGCTACGAGACGCGCTCCGGCACGCTCAGCCGCCGCTGACGCGCGGAGAGTAACGACGGACGAGAGGGAGGACATCGGGCAGCCGGTGTCCTCCCTTTTCGTTGCGGACCAAACCGGACAGCGGGTGATCGTGATGCCGGGAACCACGAGAGGGACGGAGCGGGATCCGGGCGGGGGAGCGGGAACGAGGGCGAATCCGGGCCCGCCGGGGGCGAATGAATTCGCGGCTACAACTTCACGCTGTCCGCCTCCGCGGACACCACGAAAGCGGGTGAGATCCGGGCGTGCGGGCGAGCCACCTGCCGCGGGCGGGTAGATTCCTCACTCGCTCCTCGCTCGGAATGAAAATCGAGGGGGAGGCGGGCGCAGTTGCTTGGCACTCGGCACTAGTCACTTGGCACTTTTCAGTACACCCCCACCTTGCCGCGTGCGAAATCCCGCAAGCGCGCGGAGTCGTAGCCGACGCCGTCGCGGAAGACGAGCGTGACTTCGTACACCTGCGAGGGTGTGGCGACGGGATCGCCGCGGATCACCACGAGGTCCGCGGCCATCCCGGGCGCGACCGAGCCGATGCGGTCCGCCTCGCCCAGCACGCGCGCGCCGTTGTGCGTCAGCACCTGGATGGCCTGCTCGGGGGTAAAGCCGGCCTGCACCAGCAGCTCGTAGTTGCGCAGGTTGCCGAAGCCGGGAAGGAATCCCGTCCCCCACGGGTCCGAGCCCGCCGCCAGCAGCCCGCCCTCCGCCACGAACATCCGCTCCCACTGCATCATCTTTCCCAGCAGCCGCTCCGGCACGTTGAACGACCGCCCATCCAGCGCGGCGTGGTTGGCCTCCACCTCGCGGCGCGCGCCGGGCGCCAGCATCTCCATGGCACGCGGATCCAGCGGCCGGCCGGGGATGAAGGACTCGTACACGCCCAGCGTGCTCACCACCGGCGCGCCCGCCGCGACGATGCGGCGGATGCTCTCGCGCACGGCGGGAGCGGTGACGTCCACGTCCGCCTGCGCGCGCTGGTTGCCCGGCGGGCACACGTCCCGCTGCCGCCCCGGCACGTGCTCGCTGTCCGTGATGAAGCCGTGCTGCAGGGCGTCGATCCCCATCTTGGCCGCCTCGCCAAAGGTCACGGCGCACAGGTGGCCCGTCACGCGCAGCCCCCGCGCGTGCGCCGCGTCGATCGTCCAGCCCAGCACGTCGCGCGGGCCGCTCATCACCTTGAACCAGGTGGCGCCCTTTCCCGCCCACTCGTCCACGAAGCGCCGCGCCTCTTCCGGCGAGTCCACGCCGCGGAAGGGGCCCGTGCGCCGGTTGCCGGCCACGATGTACGGCCCGGCGATGTGCAGGCGCGGGCCGGGCATCGCACCCGTGTCGATGCGCCGCTTGAGGTCCAGCTCCTGGTCCGGGAGCTGGCTGCCGGCCGTCATCGCCGTCGTAACGCCGAACGCCAGGTACAGGTAGGCGCTCACGTCCATCGGCACCGTCTCGCCCAGCCCGCCGAAGTACGTGTGCTCGTGCAGCGACACGAGCCCCGGCATCACCGTGTGGCCCGCGAGGTCCAGCACCCGCGCGCCTTCCGGCACGGCCGTCGCGGCGCTGGGCCCCACGGCCACGATGCGCCCGTCGCGCACCACCACCGTCTGGTCGTCGCGCGCGGGGGCGCCCGTGCCGTCCACCAGCCGCACGTGCGTCAGCGCGACGACGGGGGCATCCACCGCCACGAACGGCCGGACGGCGGGCGTGACGGCGGCGCGCGGCTGCGCGGCGAGCGGGGCGGCGGTGAGCACGGCCGCGAGCGCGGGGAGCACGGCGGATCGGACGAGGTTCATCATACGCATGATGTGGGGAGCGTCGTTCGCGGCCGTCAGGTGGCGACGCGGGGCGGGAGCCGCTTGTAGACCTTGCCGGCGTTCGGAATGCGGGCGTAGACGACGTAGCCCGCCCACGCGATGCACGCAAGCATGACGAAGAACGCGGGCCCGTCCCCCAGCGTGCGGTTGACCCAGCGGGAGTTGAGGGCGCCCAGCAGCAGGGGCAGCACGCCGGCGGAAAGCAGCAGGTACGTCCGCACGATGCGCTGCGCGGAGAGCGGGACACGGTCCACGATGCTGAAGCTGGCGGTGTGGCGGCCGTACGTGAACTCCTCGTGGAACGGCTGGATCACGTATCCGCCCAGGGGAACGAGGGGAATGCCCCCCGCCGTCACCCAGCGCACCGCCTCCCACGTGCCGTCGCCGTGCGGGCGGTAGTCCAGCAGCATCGTGCCGAAGCCGTTGATGGAGCTGAACCCTTTCGCGTGGACGGCCTGCTGGTGCTCCAACCGGGCGGTGATGGCGCGCATGTCCGCCGCGATCGCCTCCAGCCTGGGGAGCGCGAGCGATTCGCCGCACCGGGCGCAGGTCTCGGCCTCGTAGTCGTTGACGGACTGGCAGGCCTTGCAGGCGACGGTCTTTTTCATGGGCGGATGCGGGCGGCGGGAGGGGCGGCGCGGGAAGCGGGGGAACCGCGCGGGCAGCTACACGGTTGGGGCGGCGATGGTTCCGGTCAGCCGGAAAGGAGGGTAGCAGCGGACGCCCGCCGGAGCCAGATCCCCATCGTCCGCCGTAGCCGCGCATCCGTCCGCACGATACACTTCTCGATCGACCGTGGATGCGGCGCCGCGCATCGGAATCCCCGCGTCACGCATCCTCCCCGCCCCGCCGTTCCCGCTTCGCAGCACCCGATGAGCGATCCGCATTCCCCCTGCCCGCACGATCCCGACGTTGCCGAGGCGCCGCTCCCGCCGCTGGAGCTGCGCTACCGGTCGGCCGTGGGGGCGCTGCCGCCACGCCGCATCCGGCTGGAGATCCCGGGATGGGCGGGCGACTCCACGCCCCCCAGGGACGGCGGCACGGCGCAGCCCTGGCACTGCCGGCCGTTCATGGAAGGCGCCACGTACGGGCTGGAGCTGGTGTATCCCTACCGCAGCGAGTGCCGGGTGCACAACGACGAGGGCCGCATCCGCTTCGAGGGCGAGCTGCGCGCGGAGGCCAGGGCGGCGGGGTTCCCACACCCGTTCGGCGTGTTCGCGCAGGGGCACTTCGGGATGGACACGGGGCTGGACCTGCTGCCGCCGCCGGGATACGGGGTGCGGCTGGGTCCCCATCCGCGCTACTTCACGGATTCCGCCGGCGACGTGCCGCTGGCCCTGCCGGGGCACCTGCAGCGCTTTTGGCCCAACCAGTTCTTCGCGGTGTTCCGTGCGCCCCCGGCGGGCCAGGTGCACGTGTTTCGCCACGGCGAGCCGTACGCGCAGCTGCTGCTGGCGCGCGTGGGCGAGACGTACACCGTGGCGCCGATGGACGCGGACCAGGCCGCGGAGCGGGCAACGCAGGAGCGGCAGGTGCGCTCGCTGAGCTATTTCCTGGCCAAACGCCTGTGGAAGTCGCAGGCCGGCATCTGGTTCGGCGACAAGTACAAGCAGCTGATGCGCATCTTTCGCCGCGGCGGGCTGGATGCCGTGCGCGCGCACCTGCAGGCGACGGAAGGCCGCTTCACCCGCCCGCCGAAGGATTGATCCGCGTCCATCCGCCGGCCGGGCGCGACGCGGATTCCATCCCCATCCCGCATCCTGGTCCCATGTTGAACCAGCCGCTCACGGACGAGCTGCGCCTGGAACTGCTGCAGCCGCACCACGCCGAATCGCTGTTCCGCGCGGTGGACGAGAACCGCGCGCACCTGCGGCAGTGGCTGCCGTGGGTGGACGGGACGCGGTCGCCGGACGACAGCCTCGCGTTCATCCGCCGCACGCAGAAGCAGTTCGGCGCGAACGAGGGCTTCCAGACGGTGCTCATGGTCCGCGGCGAAGTGGCGGGGATGATCGGCCACACGGGCATCCGCTGGGAGCGCCGCGCGACGGGGCTGGGGTACTGGCTGGCGGAAAAGCACGAGGGACGCGGCTTCATGACCCGGGCGTGCCGCGCGTACGTGGACCACGCGTTCGGCGAGCTGGGGCTGAACCGGGTGGAGATCCGCGCCGCCACCGGCAACGGGCGCAGCCGGGCCATCCCGGAGCGGCTCGGCTTTACGCTGGAGGGCGTGCCGCGCGACGCGGAGTGGCTGTACGACGGTTTCGTGGATCACGCCGTCTACGGCCTGCTGGCCCGCGAATGGCCCGGATCCACACCCGCCGCGGGATAGTCGGCGCCGCGCCAAAGGGGCGTGAATCTCCGCGAGGCTGATTTATGACCGCACACGACGCCTGCTCCATCGCTGGAGCAGGCTTCGATTGCGTGGATGACGATGACGTTCGCGGCATCGAGCGCGTCGTCGCGCTCCACCCGATTCCGCTGCACGGCCTTCCACGGACGGCTGGCTTCCACGGATCGCGATCAGGTGGATCTGTGCCTGCGCCGGCATTCACTTCATGATGCCAGTATCCGGTTCTGCAGAAAATGCGGATGCCGTCCCCGCGCCGGCAGTAGCCGGTCTACCAGGGAACGCCGGCTTCCTGCGCGAACCGTCCGGTAATCGATCGCCCATCGCGGCGCATGTCCCCCGCACAGGCGGGGGCTGGGGAAGGTCGCCACACTGGATGGTTGTGATCGGGACGGCCGATCGCGGACCGGAGGCGCTCGGCGGGGTCCATCAGGCCCTTGGTAGATGGGTTGCTGCCGGCGCGGGGACGGGATCCGCGTTTTTTGGGAGAGGCACAATGGCGACGGCGGAGGTGGATGCCTGTCCTGGCACATCATCCACATGATCGCGATCGGTAAAACCGTGCCCGCGCCGGAAAGCCGGATGACGCCACAGGATGGCCGCACGCCTCGGCGATACAACGGGGGGACGGGATCCGCGTTTTTCGGGAGAGGCCCAATGGCGACGGCGGAGGTGGATGCCTGTCCTGGGCACATCATCCACATGATCGCGATCGGTAAAACCGTACCCGCGCCGGAAACCCGGATGACGGCACGGGATGGCCGCACACCTTGGCGATACAACGGGGATCGAGGGGCCGTGCACCTGGGACGAGACCCGGGGGAAATCACACGTCCCCATCGGGGTGCCCGGTTCTTGCTAAGCAGGGCGCGCTCACGCGCTTGCATCTTCCCGGAGACCGGTACCGACATTGACGGAAGCGCCGCGTCGCGACCCTTCTCACACCGACAATCCGCTCGAGGCCGCCATCCGCGATCCCGCGCGGCTGGCCGTCCTGCGCGCCACGGAGCTGCTGGACACCCCCACCGAGCCCGCGTTCGACCGGCTGACGCGGCTGGCCGTCCGGCTGCTGGGCGTGCCCGCGACCTTCCTGTCCCTGGTGGACGAGGACCGCGACTTCTACAAGGCCGCCACGGGCTTCGGCGAGCCGCTGGCGTCGGCGCGGGAGATGGCGGGGCGCACCTTCTGCCACTTCAGCATCGCGGGGGCCACGCCGGAGCACCCGCTCGTCATCCCCGACACCCGCGCGGACGCCGCCTATCGAGACGTACCCACGGTGGAGTCGCTGGGCGTGGCGGCGTACGTGGGCGTGCCGCTGGTGATCGACGGGCAGGCCATCGGCTCGTTCTGCGCCATCGACATGGTGCCGCGCCAGTGGACGCGCGACGAGGTCGAGGTGCTCACGGAACTGGCCGCATCGGCCCAGCGGGAGATCGAGCTGCGGCGGGCGCTGGCGCATTCGCACCACACGGCGGACGAGGCGGAGCGCGTGCGCCGCGAGCGCGAAGAGTTCCTGAACGCGACCACGGACGGCGTCTACACCATCGACTGCGACGGGCACATCCTCTTCGCCAACCCGGCCACGGCCGCGCAGCTGGACTACGCACCGGAGGAGCTCATCGGCCGCAACGCCCACGACCTGTTCCACTTCGCGCACCCGGACGGCACGCCCTTTCCCGCCGCGGCCTGCCCCATCGCCCGGGCCGGACGGGAGGGACGCCCCGTGCTGGTGCAGGGCGAAGTTCTGTGGCGCCGCGACGGGACCTCGTTTCCCGTGGCCTACTCGTCGTCCCCCGTGCGGCGCGACGGCGAGGTAGTGGGGGCCGTGGTCCGCTTTACGGACGTCACGGAGCAGAACCGGGCCGAAGAGGCGCTGCAGCTGCTGGCGAAATCCGGCCGGGTGCTGTCGTCGTCGCTGGAACTGGGTGAGACGCTGCGGGCCATCGCGGGGCTGGCCGTGCCGCAGCTGGCGGAGATCGTGATCGTGGACCTGATCGACGGGGACGATGCGCTCCGCCGGGTGGGCGCGTCGCGCGTGGATGAGCAGGCAACCCGGCTTTTCGAGCAGGCGCTGCGCATCCCGCCCCGGATGGGGGACGGCGGGCCGCAGGCGCAGGTGATCGAGAGCGGCCGCACGCTGCTGATCCCGGAGATCCAGGACGCGTGGATGGACACGGTGGGGCGCGGGCCGGAGCACGCGCAGCTGCTCCGCCGCCTGGCACCGCGCTCGCTGCTGGTGGCGCCCATGCGCTCGCGCGAAGGGCTGCAGGGCACGGTGAGCTTCATCCGCACGGCGGCCCGCCCCCCGTTCGACGAAGCGGACCGCGAGCTGGCGGAGGAACTGGCCCTGCGCGCGGCGCTGGCGGTGGAGAACGCCCGCCTGTACGACGCGGCCCTGCGCGCCACCCGCGCCCGCGACGACATGCTGGGCGTGGTCTCGCACGACCTGCGCAACCCCATCCACTCGGTCTTCATGAGCTCGTCCTTCCTGCTGGAGCTGCTTCCGGAGGAGGGGATGAAGGTGGAGCGGATGCAGGCGGCCGTCATCAAGCGGGCGGCCGAGCGGGCCAACCGGCTCATCCAGGACCTGCTGGACATCACCCACATCGAGAGCGGCCGCCTGTCGCTGCACCGCGAGCCGCACGACGCCGCGTCCATCGCGCACGAGGCGCTGGAGCAGGCGGGGATCGTGGCGGCGGACCAGGGCATCGCCTTGTCGCACGGGGAGATGGAGCGCGGCACCATGATCTGGGTGGACCGCGACCGGGTGGTACAGGCGCTGGGCAACCTGATCGGCAACGCGCTCAAGTTCACGCCGTCCGGCGGGCAGGTGACCGTCGCCGTCGCGGCGGACGGCGAGGCCGTGCGTTTTTCCGTGGCCGACACGGGTCCGGGGATCGAGCCGGACCAGCTGCCGCGCCTGTTCGACCGCTACTGGCAGGCCAACACGGCAGACCGGCGGGGCATCGGCCTGGGGCTGAGCATCGTGCAGGGGATCGCCGCCGCGCACGGGGGCGACGTGCAGGTGCAGTCCGCGCTGGGCGCCGGCACGGTCTTCACCCTCGTGCTCCCCGTCACCGAGCCGCCGCAGCCGTAGCCGGCGGGTGCCTCGCATCCGAACGCCCGAACGCAGAACGACCCGGCACCGCGCCGGGTCGTTTTGCGTTGATGGGATCAGCGCGTTTCGGAGATGGGCCGCGCGGCAGGGATGCCGTCCAGCATTCCCCGAATGCTGATGTCCTCGTCCACGTCCGGCCAGTGCACTCCTGCCCCGACCCGATGACGCGCCAGTTCGCGCGCTGCTCCGGCGTCGCCTCCGACAGGCGCCAGGACCATGCGACCGGAACGCTCACGCGCCCGTCTGCCAGGTCAGCGGAGATCGTGTCCTCGGTCACGCGGATGTCCGTGATCCGCGCCTCCTCTGAGCCCATCGCATCTCTCACGTCGAAACGGGTCGTGCCGATCCGTTCGCAGCCACGCGATTCGAATTGCATGCCGCGGTCGTGAAAGGTTGATTCCCCCTCCGCAGCGCCGCTATCATCAGGGCGCGGCCACCTCGTTCCATCCGGCCGGCCGCATCCGCCGATCGTCCCCGCCCGATCCCTTCCCGCCCGCCGACCATGCCCGCTGCCCTGCGCTGCCCCACCTGCTCCGCCCCGCTGGACCTGCCGCCCGCGCATGCGAACACGATCCGCTGCCCGTACTGCGGCGCCGGCGTGCTGCTGACGGAGCGCTCCGGGCACGTGGAGGCCGCCGCGTCGCACGAGCGGCACACGGGCGCCATCGCCGAGGTGCTGCGGCAGCTGCGCGCGGGGAGCAAGATCGGCGCGATCAAGGCGTACCGCGAGCAGTTCGGCGTGGGGCTCAAGGAGGCCAAGGACGCCGTGGAGCGCCTGGAGGCCGGCCAGCCCGCCGGCGCGGTGCCCCTCCGCCCCACACCCGCCGCCGCCGCGAAGCACGGCGCGGCCATCGGATGCGTGCTGATGATGATGCTCCTGGCACTGGTGGCGGGGCTGATGATGAACCGCGGAGACGAAGACGTGCCCGCGCAGCCCGCCCCGCCCACCGCGCAAACGCCCGTGACGGCACCCGCGTCCCCCGTCGCGGAGCAGCCGGCGGCGGAGGCCGGCTACGCGCGCGAGGTGATGCGCTTCGGCAGCGAGGGCACGGGGGCGGGACGGTTCGAGGATGCGCGCAACGTGGCGGTGGACGGCACAGGGCGCATCTACGTGGCGGAGTACAGCGGCGGCCGGGTGCAGGTGTTCGACTCCGCCGGCACCTTCGTGACGCAGTGGATGGCGGATCCCCGGATGCCGCTGGTGGACATGGCGGCAGACCGCGGCGGCACCGTGTACATCGTGCAGTCCGGGCGCATCCGGCGCTACGAGGGCGCGACGGGAAAGGCGCTGGGCGAGCTGCCGGGCGGCGGCAGCTTCGGCTACGAGGACGTGACGGTGGCGCTGGACGGGTCGCTGTGGGCCGTGAGCCAGGAGAGCGTGGTGCACCTGTCGCGCGACGGTGCCGTGCAGCGGACCATCAACATCAAGGAAGCGGTGGATGAGGATGCGTCGGCGGCGCGGGTGGCGGTGGCCGGCACGGGCGACCTGTACGTGCTGGACCAGTGGAAGGCGGACGTGTACCACCTGAACCCGGCCGGGCGATTCGTGGACCGCTTTGGCGGGGGCGGGTTTCCGCCCGCGGACGACGTGGCGGTGGACGGGCGCGGTCGCGTGTTCGTGAGCCACCTGGGGAGCGCCGTCCGCGTGTTCGATGCGGCCGGGCAGCCGCTGGGCGACATCCGCGGACCGGGCGTGGTGTTCGGCATCACGCTGAACGACCGCGACCAGCTGTTCGCCACCGCCCGCAACGACCACGCGATCGTGAAGTACGGGGTACGGAAGTGATGGAGGCAATTTCGTCCAGAAACACGCCACGCGCTTGATTTCCTGAGGAAGGCGCCGCACGGTCTCACCCGTTCCGGATTCCATGGCGCCGACCGAAGGATCTACCGTCCCGCGCATGACACCCGTGGACGTGCGCGGGAATCCGCCGGGACGGAATCCGTTGCAGACCGGCACTGAAGCCACTCGGCAGGCTTCCACGACGGCGGGCGAAATCCTTCGGTCGGCGCACAGAAGATGTGCACCGGAGAGTATCCGGCGGGCGCCTTCCCCAGGAAAACAAAGTCCGGACCGCGCTGCCCGGACCCACACTCCAATCGGCGAATCCAAAGAATGATCGATCGGCCGCGGCTGCTCCGGACGCGCGTGCACCACGAGCACAACAAGGTGGCGTTCATCGAGCTCTTCTTCGACCTCGTGTTCGTCTTTGCCGTCACCCAGCTGTCGCACACCCTCATCGAGCACTTTACGCCGATGGGGGCGCTGCACACGACCATGCTCCTGCTGGCCATCTGGTGGGTGTGGATCT
>DASQZE010000530.1:0-5195 GCA_035638875.1 Longimicrobium sp. | reverse complement strand
TGGATGGTGCGCGACCACTGCTCGTCCGTGATTGCGCGCAGCACATTCACCCAGCGGACGTGCAGCATCTCCAGCAGCGTCAGCGAGACGTCCACGGGCGTCACGCGCGAGTCGTCCAGCTGCGCCCAGGCGGCCTCGTCGTAGGGCTTGATGACGGGATCCGTTTCCGTGAGGCCCAGCTTGAAGCGGACGTACGCGTTGGCGTGGCTGTCGGGGACGTGGTGCACCAGCTGGCGCACGGTCCACCCGCCGTCGCGGTAGGGCGTGTCCAGCTGCGCGTCCGTGAGCCCCTGCACCGCCGCGCGCATCCGCGCGGGCGTCTCGGCGACCTGCTGGATCCACGCGCGGCGCTGCTCGGCGTTGATCTCGCCCTCCACGCGATACTTGCCGACGGGGAACCGCGGGTCCGCCTGCGTATCGGTCATCGTCATCTGGATCTCCGGAATGCGGGGAAATGAGTGCCGCCGACAACCTGCGCGAAAACGGGTGACGGGCGACCCGGGAAGAGAGTAAGCGGCGCCAGCCGCCGCCGTTCGCGTGAGGGATGCGTGCCCGCAGGGCCGAGATCCTGGAGCAGGACGGCACAGCAGTATCGTGCCGGCCTGTGGAAGGGGCTCGGCGCCGTTGGCAACAGTCGTATCGTTGCCTACGGCGCACGCAGCCCGACCCGGAGCGCAGCGGAGGGGCACGCCCGCACCCGCCGTTCCCTCCGCCGTCGTTCTTCCTGCGAAATCCCTCAGCTCGCCAGCGCCTGCGGATCGCGCACGAACTGCAGCTCGTGCAGGCGCGCATACAGGCCGCCGCGGCGCAGCAGCTCGGCGTGGGTGCCGCGCTCGCGGATCTCGCCGTGGTGCAGCACCAGGATCTGGCCGGCGCCCTGCACCGTGGACAGGCGGTGCGCGATCACCAGCGACGTGCGGCCGCGCATCAGCTCGCCCAGCGCCTCGTCGATCTGCGCCTCCACCTCGGAATCCACGGAGCTCGTGGCCTCGTCCAGCACCAGCACGAGCGGATCGAACGCCAGGGCGCGGGCAAAGCTCACCAGCTGCCGCTCGCCCACGGAGAGCGAGGTGCCGCGCTCGCCCAGCGGCTGCGCGTACCCCGCCGGCAGCCGCGCCACGAACCGGTCTGCGCCCACCCGCCGCGCCGCCTCGCGCACCCGCTCGTCCGGGATGTCGTCGTTGCCCAGGCGGATGTTGGACGACACGTCTTCGCTGAACAGGAAGACGTCCTGCAGCACCAGGCTGATGCGCCCGCGCAGCTCCGCCACGGGCACGGCGCGGATGGGCACGCCGTCGAACAGGATCTCGCCGCGCGTGGTGTCGTAGAAGCGCATCAGCAGCGAGATGATGGTGCTCTTTCCCGCCCCGGTGGCGCCCACGATGGCCACGCGCTCGCCGGGGCGCGCCGTGAAGGTCACCCCCTTGAGCACCCACGCGTCCGCGTCGCCGTAGCGGAACCACACGTCGCGGAACTCGATCTCCCCCCGCCCGGGCGTGGGCAGGTGCCGCGGCTCGGGGGCATCGCGCACCTCCGGCTCCGTGTCCAGCAGGGCGAAGATGCGCTCGGAGGCCGCCATGGCACCCTGCAGGATGTTGTACTTTTCCGACAGGTCCTGGATGGGGCGGAAGAAGCGGCGCGTGTACTGGAGGAACGCGGCCACCACGCCCACCGTCATCGATCCCTGGATCGTTTCCCCGCCGCCGTACCAGAGGATCAGGGCCAGCGCCACGGCCGTGAGCACCTCGATGACGGGAAAGAACGCGGCGTAATAGGTGATGGAGCGGAGGTTGGCCTCCAGGTGGTCCGCGTTCACCTTCTGAAAGCGCGCGAACGTCCTCTCCTCGCGCCCGAACAGCTGCACGATGCGGATGCCGCTCACGTGCTCCTGCGTGAACGCGTTGATGCGGGCCAGCCGCACGCGGATGTCGCCGTACGCCTTGCGGATGAGCCCGCGGAACAGGAAGGTGGAGACGGCCACCATGGGGAGCACGGTGAACGTCACCAGGGCCAGGCGCCAGTTCAGCTGCAGCATCATCCCCAGGATGAACACCAGCGTGAACACGTCGCCGAAGATGGTCACCAGGCCGGACGAGAACGCCTCGTTGAGCTGCTCCACGTCGTTGGTGACGCGCGTCATCAGCCGCCCCACGGGGTTGCGGTCAAAGTAGCGCAGGGACAGGCGCTGCAGGTGCCCGAACACCTCCACGCGCAGGTCGAACATCACCTTTTGCCCCAGCCAGGCAGTCAGCAGGGTGTGCGCGTACTCGCAGACGAAGGCCAGGACGAGCGAGACGGCGTACGCGCACACCAGCCACCCCAGCAGCCCCAGGTCGCGCCCCGGGAGCGCGCGGTCCAGGGCCACCTTGGTGAGGTACGGCCCCGCGAGCTCCAGCGCCGCGCCCGTAAACAGCAGGAGGAGCGAAGCGGAAACGGCCAGCCGGTACGGACGCAGGTAGCCCACCAGGCGCCGGAGGAGCGCCCGGTCGGGCTTGCGGTCGTGGGCCTCGTCCTCGTGGAGGGGCGTCGCGCCGCTCACGCGCGCCTCCGCGCACGCGCGTACGAGGGGCCGGCCGGAAAACGGGCGTAGTTGCAAACGGATCGCATGGCGGCAACGTAGCCGGGGCGCGGCGGGGAGGCAACGCGGGGGCGGCTCGTTGACAACTCCTTGGCAGAGGCATAGCTTGGGCTACCTCCCTCGTTCTGCTCCACACTGCTCCAACTCCCCGGTACAGCCGATGTCGTTTGCCGCCGCCGGCGGGGCGCCGCGCCCCCCACGGGCCGTGAGGAACGCTGTACGCGCCGTTGTTTGCGCGGCGCTGGCGGGGACGGGAATGGCCGCGTGCGCGGGGTTCGGTGGGAGCGGAGACGGGGGCGACGCGCTGGTGCTGGGGCTGGCCGTCCCCCTGACGGACACCGAGGGCAAGCCCGACGTGTACGGCGTGCGCTCCCGGATGGGCGCGGAGCTGGCCGTGGAGGAGCTGAACGCCGCGGACGTGTTCGGCGGGCCTACGCTCGCGCTGCGCCTGGTGAACGACCGGGGCGACCCCGAGACGGCGATCGCCGTGGCGGACTCGCTGGTGCAGGACGCGCGGGGGCTGGCCGTGGTGGGCCACGTCTACTCCGGCGCCACCATCCAGGCCGCAGGCCGCTACCAGGGCCACCTTCCCGCCGTCGCCACCAGCGCCACCAGCCCGGACATCAGCCGCCTGGGCGACTGGATCTTTCGCGTGGCCAGCAGCGACTCGGCCAATGCCGTGGCCCTGGCGCGCGCGGCGCAGGGGATGGGGCAGCGCATTGCCATCCTGTACGCCAACGACGACTACGGGCAGGGATTGGCGCGCAACTTCGCCTCGGCGCTGCAAGCGGCGGGCGGGCAGGTGGCCGCCATGGACCCGTTCCTGGACGGCACCGACGACTTTCGCCCGTACCTGCTGCGGATGAAGGCGCGCGGCGTGGACCTCGTCTTCGTCGCGGGGCTGCAGGACCCGGCGGCGCGGGCCATCGCGCAGGCGCAGGAGGTGGGATTGGCCGCGCGCTTCGTGGGCGGCGACGGCATCGAGGGATTGGCCTCCATGGGCGCGCGCTACGACGGCACGGCCGTGGGGATCCTGTTCCATCCGCAGATGTCGGACTCGGCGCGCGCCTTTGTGCGGCGCTACCGGGCCCGGTACCGGGAGGATCCCGACTCGCAGGCGGCGCTGGCCTACGACGCGGTGCGGCTGCTGGCGCGCGCGCTGCAGGCCGGGCACCGCGACCCGGGCGCCATCCGCGGCTGGCTGGCCGGTGTGGGGCGCGACGGACGGGGAGGCTCGCCCGCCTTCGAGGGGGTGGCGGGGAGCGTGAAATTCGACGAACACGGAGATCCGGTGGACAAGCGGTTCACGATGGGAGTGATCCAGGGCGGCACGATCGCGCTGCCGGAGGCCGGCCGATGAGCGCGCGGTGGAGCCTGCCGGGCGGCGGCGGCGGCGGCACGGGCATGTTCTCGCGGCTGCAGAACCGGCTGCGGGTGGGCGGCGCCATCATCGTGGGGCTGGTGCTGCTGGGCGCCGGCGTCTCGGCGCTGAGCCTTGAAAAGGTGAGCCGCGACATGCAGCACCGGCTGCTGGAACTGCGCAGCAGCTCGGAGATCGGCACGGCGCTGGAGTCGCTCATCCTCAACCAGATCGCGGCCGGCGAGCGCTACCTGGTGACGCCGGACCAGCGCTTCGGGCAGTCGTTCGCGGAGTACGGCCGCCGCGCGCACGAGCAGCGGCGCCGGTACAAGGACCTGCAGGACCTCTCCCCCGGCGAGCAGCAGAAGATCGCCGCCGTGGAGCAGGCGCACCAGCGCATCGAGGTGGAGTACGCCCTGGCGCACGCCCAGGTGGACGTGGGCGATCGTGCCGGCGCCCTGGCCCGCGTGGCCGCCGTGCGCCCGCAGACGCAGGTGCTGGAGGAGTCCATCCGCGAGATCAGCGCGACCCAGGCCGAAAAGGTCTCCACGGCCGCGTCGGAGCTGCGGCAGGAAAGCCGCCGCTGGGAGCTGGGACTGCTGCTGCTGGCCATCACGGCCGCGCTGGCCACGGCGGCCCTCATCTACACGGCCATGCGCTGGATCCAGCTCCCGCTGGACACGCTGGTCGCCTCGGCCGAGCGGCTGGGCCAGGGCGACCTGCGCGAGGGGCTGGACGGCGAGCGGGGCGCCATGACGGTGGAGTTCGCCGCCCTGGCCCGCGCGTTCGACCAGACGGCCGGCCAGCTGCGCACCATCGTGGGTGAGACGGTGGGCACGGCGGAGCGCATCAGCAACTTCGCGTCGGACCTGAGCAGCATCTCCGAAGAGGTCGCGGCGTCCAGCGGCGAGGTGGCCACGGCCATGGTGGGGATCGCCAGCGGCGCCGAGACGCAGTCGCAGGGGCTGCAGGCCACCAAGGAGGCGCTGGAGGAGATGGGCCGCCGCTCGGGCGAGATCGTGAACGCCTCGCAGATGGTGACGTCGCTCAGCGAGCAGATCTACTTCGTGGCGGCGCAGAGCCGCGCCGAGGTGGGCTCGGCGCTCACGCGGCTGCTGGAGATCCGCGAGGTGGTGACGGATTCCGCCACCAAGGTCACGGAGCTGGAGCAGGCGTCGCTGCAGATCGACCGCTTCGTGGAGACCATCACGGCCATCGCGCGGCAGACCAACCTGCTGGCGCTGAACGCCGCCATCG
>DASQZE010000529.1:0-2036 GCA_035638875.1 Longimicrobium sp. | reverse complement strand
ACGTGGTGGTCCATGCGGCCTACGTGCTCAGCGTGGCCACGGCCGAGCCGGACAAGTGGGAGCGCGCGGCGGGCGGATTGACGATGGAGATGAAGCGCTCCAACGCGCTGGGCGTGGGCGCCGTCTGCTTTCACCCCGGCTCGGCCACGGACGGCGACCCAAAGGCGGCGGCCAAGCGCGTGGCCCAGGCCATCACCCAGGCGCTCAAGGCCTCGTACGGCCCGGCGCGGCTGCTGGTGGAGAACACGGCCGGCGCGGGCAAGACCGTCGGGCGCACGGCGGAAGAGGTGGCGGACATCCTGCGCCACGTGCCCGACGACCTGCGCGAGCGCACGGGGTACGGGCTGGACACCTGCCACCTGTTCGCCAGCGGCTGGGCCATCCACGAGTCCGCCAAGCGGCAGAAGGAGGTGCTGGACGAGTGGGAGCAGACCATCGGCGAAAAGCCGGGCTTCTTTCACCTGAACGACAGCGAGGGCGACTTCGGCACCAACCGCGACCGGCACATGCTGCTGGGCGACGGCAAGATCGGCGCGGAGCCGTTCGGCTGGCTGCTGGCGGACCCGCGCAGCCGCGGCATTCCCCTGATCCTGGAAACGCCGCAGGAGAACTACGAGATCGGCGACGACGACCCGTCCGCGGACCCGTGGGACCTGCGGATGATGGAGCTGCTGCAGGGGTTCGAGAAGAAGAAGGGATGACACCATGCGATGGATGACGACGGGCGCGGCCGTGCTGCTGCTGGCCGCGTGCATGGAGGCGGTGCCGGCGGGCCGCGCGCCGTCTTCCGGGACGGGCGCGGGGGCGGCGCGCCCGGGGGGCGGATCTACGGGAGGGACGATGGCGGACGGAGCGCAGATGGTGCAGGAGATGGTGCGGCTGGTGAACGCGCACCGGGCGGCGCGCGGGTGCCCTGCGCTCGCATGGCTGCAGCCCGCGGCCGACGCGGCGCAGGCGCACAGCGCGGACATGGCGCGGCGCGGCTACTTCGACCACGTGTCGCCGGAGGGGCAGCAGCCGTGGGAGCGCCTGGCCGCGCGCGGCGTGGGCTACCGCATGGTGGCGGAGAACATCGCGTGGACGCCGGAGCGGGGCGCGCGGGAGACGCTGCAGGGGTGGATCGGGAGCCCTGGCCACCGGGCCAACCTGGAGAACTGCGCCTACACGCACCACGGCATCGGTCTGCAGGACGCGTACTGGACGCACGTGTTCGTCACCCCTGCGCCCGCGCGGCCATGAGCGACGCCGTCCGCGCCCGGCGCGCAAACCGCCGCCGCTTCCTGGACCATCTGTACCGCTGCTCCGAGGAGGAGGCCACCGAGTACCGCGACGGCTACGAGGTGGCGGACGACCTGGGGATCAGCCGCCAGGACGCCGAGCGCATCGTGCGGTACCTGGAGGACCACGGCTACGTGCTCAAGACGGGGCGCACGGGGCTCGTGCTGCGCATCACCGCGGCCGGCATCGACCACGTGGAAGGCGGCGTGGAGGACGAGGGATGATCCTGACGACCCTCGCCGAGTCCGCGCCGTACGAGGTGCTGGGCGCGCGCATTGCCGCGGGCTTGCGCTGGCTGCGGGCGCTGGATCCCGCCCTGCCGGACGGCCGCCACGCCATCGACGGCGACGACGTGTTCGCGCTCGTCTCCACCTACGACACGGGGCCGTCCACGGAAAAGCGCTTCGAGACGCACGTGCGCCACGTGGACCTGCAGTACGTCGCGGCCGGCCACGAGCGCATCCTGCACACGCCCGCGGACGCGCTGACCGTGGCAACGCCGTACGACGCGGCGACGGACGTGGCCTTCTACGCCGAGCCGCCGTTCGCCAGCTCGCTGCTGATGCGCCCCGGCGACCTGGCCGTCTTCCATCCCGGCGACGCGCACAAGCCGGGCTGCATGGCCGGCGGCCGCCACACCGTGCGCAAGGTGGTGGTAAAGGTGCGGATCTGATCCTGATACCAGATCATGAAAAAGAACAAGCGTACAGAGGAGCAGAGTCAGACAGAGTAAGATGAGCAACGAAGCTGGTTTTTAG
>DASQZE010000528.1:0-19233 GCA_035638875.1 Longimicrobium sp. | reverse complement strand
CGCCCAGGGTGGCGGTTCCGGCGGTCTCGTAGCTCCGCTCCATCTCCGCGAGGGCGTGGCGCAGAAGGGCGCCGGTGCCGCGGGCGGCCGGTGGCTCGGGCGTATGGGGATCCATCTGGCTCGCGGAGCGGGGGCGTGCCCGCGCGGGAGTCGCGCGGCGCCGAGGCGTAAGCCTACCGCCCGCCCCGCTCTCCGCACAAATACAAGATTCCGATCGCGATCCATCCACCCAGGTTATGGATGCCGGACGGACATGGCACACTCCCATCCAACGAAAAGCGGTGGAGAGCGCCCCTGGCTCCCACCGCTTTCTGCTGCCCCATGTCACGCCTCCGGACAGCCGCCGAACGCTTACTCCGGATCGGCGAGCCGCGGAGGGCGCGCGGCCTCCGCGCGGTCCACCTGCCATTGGATCGGCAGCTCCACCCACACGGGCACGGCCCGTCCCCCCACGCGCGCCGGACGAAAGCGGAGCACCTGGATCGCCTCGACCGTCGCCGCGTTGAGTCCGGGCTCGCTGCTGCTGGTGATGGTGATGCTACCCTCCCCCACCGCGCCTTCCGCCGTGACCACGAAGCGCACCTGCACCTGCCCCTCCCTACCCGCGTCCCGGAGGACCGGCGGATACAACCGCTCCAGCGCCCGGCGCAGGACGGTCAGGTTGGTCGGCCGGGGCTGCACCTCCACCGCGCCGAGCTCGTAAACTCGGGCGTTCGCGACCACGGGACTCATCGCGTAGACCGCCTCTCCCTCCGGCGTGCGCCCTGCGGGGGTGACGTTCCCTTCCGCGGCCACCGCTTCCGCGCGCCGGGGCGCCTGCCACTGGATGGGAAGCTCCAGGCGAACCGCGACGGGCCGCCCCGCCACGGCGGCGGGGGTGAAGCGCAGCAGCCGTACGGCCCCCACGCTGGCGGAGTCGAACGCGCCGTCCGTGGAGCTCACCACCGCCACGTCACGCGTATCGCCTTCGGGGCTTACGACGAGCGAAACCATTACCCTGCCCTGCCGCCCCGTGTCCCGCAGCTCCGCCGGGTACCCCGCTTCCAGCGCCGCCCGCATCTCCGCCGCGTTCACGGGCCGCGGCATCGTCTCCACCTCTGCCAGCTCGTACACGCCGCCGGCGGGCCCCTCCTGCGCGGCGGCCGAGGTGGCCGCACAGCAGAGCACGGCGGCAAAGAGAATGCGCTTCATCGGCAGGCTCCCATCCGGAGAAGTGGCTGAAAGGGCAACGACGCAACGGGATACGGAATGCGGACCCGCCGGGATTCGAAGTGGCGCATTCCGCGGCGAATCCGTGTCTACCGGAGCTCGCCCTCGCGGTCAAAGGGCGAGGTCGAGCGAGACTCCACCACCGGCTCCCACTGCAGGGGAAGCTCCACCCACACCGGCACGGCACGCCCCCGGACCCGCGCGGGAGAAAAGCGCATCACCGCGGCCACCTCCAGGCTGACCCGGTTGAACCGGCCGTCCGTGCTGGACGTGATGGTACCCGGCCCCGGAACGCCCTCGGCATCCACCCGGAACTTCACCTGCACGGCGGCGCGCGCGGGATGCGCATGGCGAGGATACAGGCGCTGCATGGCTCGACGGACGTCGCCCAGGTTCCGTGGCCGCGGAGCCACCTCGATCGCGGCGAGCTCGTACGTCCCCTCTTCCACCCCCGCTTCATCCGCGGCGCGGGCCGGCGGCGACGCGGCGCCCGCACTCACCGCGTCCGGCGCCGGCGGCGGGGCCCGCCAGTCGATGGGGATCTCTACCCGCGTCGCGACCGGGCTGCCGCCCCGCATGCCGGGTGTGAACCGCAGCACGGCGACGGAGGCCAGCGTGGGGGCGTCGAACGCCGGATCGGTGGACGAGATCACCTGCGCCTGGCCCACGGTGCCGTCCGCGGCGACGACGAAGGCCACGTGCACCCTGCCGCCGGCGCCCGCCTGCAGCAGCGCGGGTGGATACGAGGCCTGCAGCGCCGCGCGCAGCGAATCCACGTTGGAGGGCCGCGGCGGGGTCTCCACCTCCGCGAGCTCGTACACGCGGCCTGCATCCGCCGCGGGCGCGTCCTGCGCGAGGCCGGGCGCGGCCGCGCAGCAGAGCGCGGCGGCAAGGAGAAGATGCTTCATCGGTTTGGCTCGGTGGAAAAGACGCCCCGGGTCATGTGCCACTGGATGGGAAGGTCGATCCACACCTCCACCGGCCCGCCGCCCACGAGCGCCGGCGAGAACCGCAGCAGCGCGAGGCTCTCCAGCGTGGGCTGGTTGAACGCGACGTGGGACGTGCGGGTGACGTTCAGGTCCCGCGGCACGCCCTCCCGGTCCACGCGCAGCCGCACGTGGACGAACCCGCTCACCCGTCGCGCCCGCAGCTCCGGCGGATACGCCCGCTCGATCGTGTGCCGCACCTCGCGCAGGTTCAGCGGGCGAGGCTCCACCTCCACGTCCGCCATCTCGTAGACGCGCGTCTCCTGCGCCGGTGGCGGCGCCTTCCAGTCGATGGGGATCTCCACCCGTGTCGCGACCGCGCTGCCGCCCCGCATCCCCGGCGTGAACCGCAGCACGGCGACGGACGCCAGCGTCGGCGCATCGAACGCCGGATCCGTGGACGAGATCACCTGCGCCTGGCCCACGCTGCCGTCCGCCGCGACCACGAACGCCACGTGCACCCTGCCCCCGGCGCCCGCCTGCAGCAGCGCGGGCGGATACGAAGCCTGCAGGGCCGCGCGCAACGAGTCCACGTTGGAGGGCCGCGGCGGGGTCTCCACCTCCGCGAGCTCGTACACGCGGGTGGAATCCGCCGCGGGCGCGTCCTGCGCCGTAGCCGGGGCAGCCGCGCAGCAGAGCGCGACGGCGAGGGAGATATGCTTCAGGGACATGGGTCGCGTGAGAGAAGACGGGTCTGGAACGTGGGAGTCGGAGGAGAATCCGCAAACTGGCAAATGCATCGCAGCGGCGAAACTTAAAGCGCCGGGCGCAGATCAAGAAGGGCGCGGAGCCGAAGCCCCGCGCCCTTCTTGCCAGCTGGACCCGAAGGGGAGAGGCTTACGCCTGCTCCTCCTCCTCCTCGGCGGCGGCGTCGGAGGCCGGAACCTCCTCGGCCGAAGCCTCGGCAGCGGGCGCCTCGTCGGCGCTCGCGGCGGGAGCCTCGTCGGTGACGGCGTCCGTCACCTGCGAGTTCACGGCCGTGTCCTCCGCCGTACCGTCAGTCTCCTCAGCCGCGCCCTCGGTCTCCTCGTCCGCACGCGGCGCGGGAGCGGTGGCCAGCTGCTGGAACTGCGGCTCGCCGCCCTCGAACTTGGGCACCCGCACCACTTCGCAGACGATGCGGTGGTTGGCCGCGTCGACTTCGCTGATGCGCATGTCGAGCACGTCGCCCTCGGCGAACACGTCCGCCGGGTTCTGCAGGCCGGTCACGCCGATCTGCGAAACGGGGACGAAGCCCTCCACGTCGTTGCCCAGGTCCACCGCCACACCCTTGTCCTGCAGGCGGCTGATGGGACCGGCGATCTCCTGGCCCACGTGGTACTGCGTGGCGATGTCGCCCCACGGGTCTTCCTGGGTCTGCTTGAGGCCCAGCGAGATGCGCTTGTTCTCGGCGTCCACGCCCAGGATCACCACGTCCACGTCGTCGCCCTTCTTGACGACCTCGGACGGGTGCTGGATGCGCTTGGTCCAGCTCATGTCGGAGATGTGCACCAGGCCGTCGATGCCCGGCTCGATCTCCACGAAGGCGCCGAAGCTCGTGAGGTTGCGGACCTTGCCGCTCAGGCGCGTGCCCACCGGGTACTTGGCGGGGAGCGCGTGCCAGGGATCCTCCTCGATCTGCTTCATGCCCAGCGAGATCTTTTCGCCTTCCGGATCCACCTTCAGGATCACGGCCTCGATCTCGTCGCCCAGCGTGACGATCTTGCTGGGGTGGCGCACGTTGCGCGTCCAGCTCATCTCGCTAATGTGCACCAGGCCCTCGACGCCCTTCTCCAGCTCCACGAAGGCGCCGTAGTTGGTGATCGAGACCACGCGGCCGCGCACGCGCGCGCCCACCGGGTACTTCTTCTCGACGTCCTTCCAGGGGTACTCCTGCAGCTGCTTCAGGCCCAGCGACAGGCGCTCGCGCTCCCAATCGATGTCCAGGACCTTGACCTCCAGCTCGTCGCCGATGCCCACCACCTCGGACGGGTGGCCCACACGGCCCCACGACATGTCGGTGATGTGCAGCAGGCCGTCCATGCCGCCCAGGTCGATGAACGCGCCGAAGTCGGTGATGTTCTTGACCACGCCCACGCGCTGCTGCCCGACCTCGAGCTCCTTCTTGAGCTTGTCGCGCTTGATCTCGCGGTCGGCCTCGAGGAGCACGCGGCGGCTGACGACGATGTTGCGCCGGCGCTTGTTGAGCTTGATGATCTTGAACTCGTAGCTCTCGCCGATCAGGTCCTCGATGTTCGGGACCCGGCGCAGCGCGATCTGCGAGCCCGGCAGGAAGGCATCCACGCCCATGAGGTCGACGGTGACGCCGCCCTTGATCTTGCGCGTGAGCGTGCCCTGCACCGGGTCGCCCGCCTCGTACGCGACGCGGATCTGCTCCCACACGCGCAGGAAGTCGGCCTTCTTCTTGGACAGGACGACGACGCCGTCTTCGTCTTCCAGGTTCTCCAGGAAGACTTCGACCTCGTCGCCGATCTGCAGCGAGTCGATGTCCTTGAACTCGTCGCGCGTGACCGCGCCTTCGCTCTTGAAGCCCAGGTCCAGGATCACCGCCTTGTCGGTGATGCGAAGGACCCGCGCCTTGACGATCTCACCCTCTTCGATATTGCTGAGGGTGGGCTCGTACATGTCCAGCATGGCCTCGTACTCCTCGGACGTATACTCGTCCTCGTCGTACAGGTCCGCGCGAATGCCCAGGGAGCGCGCGCGCTCCGCAATCTGCTCGATGGTCAGGTCGCTGCCGATGCTGCGGGGCAACTCGGCAACGGCCACGCCGCCCTCGCTCTCGGGCGAGAACTGCTCGTCGTTCTGCTCTGCCATGGGGAGGAGTATCTCCTGTGATTCAGCCGCCGGTTCCGCAGCGCGGAAGGGGCGGTGGGTAGGGGGTGGATGGATGAGGGCATCGTAAGCCCGGGTAAACAGACAAACTTACGGAAAATTTTCGCCCGGGTCAACCCCGCCGCGCTCCCGCGCCAGCGCGGCGATGCGCTCTACCTGCTCGGCGAAGCTCAGCGCCGTGGTGTCGATGACCACGGCGTCGTCCGCCTGCCGCAAGGGCGCCGTGGCGCGGCCGCTGTCGAGGGCATCGCGCCCCTGCAGCCGGGCGGCCTCGGCGCGCACTTCTTCCAGCGGCGGCACGGCGATTCCCTGCTCCATGAGCCGCCTGCGCGCGCGCTCCTCCGCGTCGGCGATGAGGTAGGCCTTGAGCTCGGCGTCGGGAAACACGACGGTGCCGATGTCGCGCCCGTCGGCCACCAGGCCGCCGCGGGCGCCGGCTTCGCGCAGGGCGTCCATCAGCCACTCGCGCACGGCGGGCACGGCGGCCATCTGCGACACGTGCGCGTTCACGGCGGGCGTGCGGATCTCGGCGCTCACGTCCGCCCCGGCGACGGACAGCGTGTAGCCAGCTCCGGCGGGGCGGCCGTGCACGTCCAGGCGGTCCAGCTCGCCGGGGGTGAGCTGGTCCCAGCCGTCGGGAGTGATGCCGGCCTGCAGGGCGGCCCAGGTGATGGCGCGGTAGAAGGCGCCGGAGTCCAGGTGGCGGTAGCCCAGGCGCGCGGCGACGGCCTTTGCGGTGGAGCTCTTGCCCGACCCCGCCGGCCCGTCCAGCGCGATGATGATCCCGTCCGGCCGCTTGGTCTCGCTCATCCGATTGTGCTGTGCAGTGCAGATTATCCGAATGGCGGCCTTCTACGGCCGCCGCTTCGTGCTGGGACGCGGAGATCGCGCGGCAGCAGAGCGCCCCCCATCCCCGGCCATTCCCCCACAAACTGCGTGGGGGAAGGGAGAACTTCATCGCGCGAAGCCGGCACCCGGCGCGGGCCGGGAGCCCCCTCCCCCCGGCCCCCTCCCCCGCTTCGCGGGCAGGAGGGGGAGAACTTCCGGCAGGGCGCGAGCTCCGCAACGCGCACCCGACTCGCCTCCCGCCCACCCCTCCCCCGAAGTTGGGGGAGGGGTCGACCGCCGTTGCGAGGAACGAGCAAAAAGGCGGTCGGGGGAGAGGGCTCCCGTCGCGCAGCGACGGGGCTTCTGCCCGCCCGGCTTCCCTACACCGTGCCCGTCACCCGCCGCAGCAGCTCCCAGAACCCGGGAAAGCTCACGTCCACGCACTCCGGGTGGTCGATCTCGATCGCGTTCCCCGGCTGCGCGCCCAGCACGCCGAACGCCATGGCGATGCGGTGGTCGTCGAACGTTGCCACGCGCCCGGCGAGCGGCCGGTCCGTGCCGCGGACGAGCATCCCGTCCTCCAGCTCCTCCACCTCCACCCCCAGCCGCCACAGGTTGCCCGCCACGGCGGCGATGCGGTCCGTCTCCTTGACCCGCAGCTCGCCGGCGCCCGTGATCCGCGTCTCGCCCTCCGCGCGGGCCGCGAGCACGGCCAGCATGGGGATCTCGTCGATGCCGTCCGGCACCTCGTTCGGCGGGATCTCGATCCCCCGCAGCGGCGCGGGACGCACGACGAGGTCCGCGACGGGCTCGCCGCCGGAGACGCGGGCGTCCTCCATCGTGACCGCCGCGCCCATCCGCTCCACCCAGCCCAGAAAGCCGATGCGCGTCGGGTTCACGCACACGTTGCGGATGCGCAGCTCGCCGCCCTCCGCCAGCAGCGCCAGCGCGACCAGGAACGCGGCGGACGAAGGGTCGCTGGGCACGTCCATCTCCAGCGGTGGCAGGGCGCGCCCGCTGGGCCGGAGCCCAATCCGCATCCCGCCGCCCGTATCCTCCGTCGCCACGTCCTCCCCCAGGGCGAGGAGGATGCGCTCCGTGTGGTCGCGGGAGAGCGCGGGCTCCAGTACGGAGACCGGCACGCCCGCGCCCAGGCCGGCGAGCAGCACGGCGCTCTTGATCTGCGCGCTGGCCTTGGGCGAAACGTAGTCGATGCCGTGCAGCGGGCCGCCGAGCACCTCGATGGGCAGGCGTCCGGGCTCGCCGGCTTCGCGAAAGCGCGCACCCATCTGCCCCAGCGGCTTCGTGATGCGCCCCATGGGCCGGCCGCGGAGCGAATCGTCACCCGTGAGGGTGCTGGCAAAGGGGCGCGAGGCGAGCAGGCCCATCATCAGCCGCGACGTGGTGCCGCTGTTGCCGCAGTCCAGCCACGCGGCCGGCGCCGTCCACGACCCGATCCCCCGCCCCGCCACCAGGATCTCCGCGCCGTCCACCGGCAGGTCGGGGACGCCGCAGCCCAGCGCGCGGAGGACGGCCGCCGTGCTGCGGCAGTCCGCGCCCGGCAGCAGGCCGCGCAGCCGGCTTTCGCCGGTGGCGACGGCGCTGAACATCAGCGCGCGGTGGGTCAGGGACTTGTCGCCGGGGACGGTGACGTCGCCGGCGACGTGCAGGTGCGGGGGCATGGGCTCGCGTGGCTGGTTGAGCGCCAACCTACCGGGTGCCGCCCGCGCGCCGCAACGCCGGTTGCGCCGGGGCTTGGGCCGGGCCATCTGCCGGGGCCGACGGATCGCCCGCCATGCAGTCGTCCACACTCACGCATCCGCACGCCAGGCCGGCCTCGATGGCGTGCCGCATCCGCGTGGCGCGGGCGATGAGCGCATCCAGCTCCCGCAGCTTGTCGTGCGCGAGGGCCTCCCACCGCGCCCCCAGCGGCGTCTCCGCGCCGAAGCCGTGGAAGAGCGTGCGGATCTCATCCAGGGTGAACCCCGCCCCCTGCGCGAAGCGGAGGACGGCGATCCAGCGCACCACGCCGGCATCGTAGCGCCGCTGCCCGTTCTGGCGCAGGGGCGGCGGCAGGATGCCCGCTCGTTCCCAGTACCGCAGGGCGGAGGTGGCCAGCCCCGTCCGCCGCCCCACCTCGCCGATCGTCAGGCCGTCCATCCATCTCCTCCTTGACTTGAAGCCGACTTCAAGGTGTAGCGTCGGGCGTGGCGGTGCAATCCGAACCCGATGGAGAGCGATCGATGGACAACGAGGCGATTCCCCTGGCGTGCGTGGCGGGCGCCATCCCGGCCGACGAGCGCGCCGGCCACTTTGCGCTCGCCCGGCGGCTGTTCGGCGAGGCAGCGGAGGAAAGGCAGGCGTGGAGGGAGGGATACGCGTTCCGCTTCGCGCCGGATGCGTTCGCCGACGTGGCGCGGTTCGTGGCGAACGAGCGGAAGTGCTGCCCGTTCCTGGACATCGAGATCGCGGCGGAGTCCGCCGGGCCGGTCTGGCTGCGTCTCACGGGCCCGGTCGGCACGCGCGCCTTCCTGGAGGCGGAGCTCGGCATCCCCGCCGGATGACGAACGCCCCGCTCCGCCAGACGATCGGCGGAGCGGGGCTTCGGAAGGCCGTCCGTGGCGTTGATCCGCTACAGGTCGATATCGATGTCGAAGTCCGCGCGGTGCTCCCAGAAGTAGCGCAGCCACAGGAGGTCGATGACGATACCGATCCCCGTCCCGCCGATGGACGCGGGATCCGTGACCAGGGCGGCCACCTTGGTGAGCGTCACCGCGGCCAGCTCGGCCATGGCCCCCCACCAGCCCCAGCGCGAGAAGTGCGACAGGTGGTCGGCCAGGGTGCGCTGCACGTAGCTCCCGATCCCCATGCCCACCGCGGCCAAGCCCGCGAGCCCCGCCATCTCCAGGTCACCGCCGAACAACATGGAGACCAGCAAGACGGCCGCGATGGCCGCGCCGGCCCCCAGGCCGAACGCGGAAAGATGGGCCAGGAAGATGAACAGCGAACCCGGCCAACCGTGCGTTGGCGTTCCCTCCGCGCGATCGGGGGCGGCATCTCCCGCCGTGAGCACGAGCGCGGCGGAGGCGGAGGGTGCGGGATCCAGGTCCAGCGTCGCACCATCCCCGTGCTGCCCGAGCGTCGCTTCCGTCGTGGTCGTGGTCATGGCGTGCATCCTCCCGCAAGTGGATCAAAGATCGATGTCGATGTCGAAATCCGCGCGGCGCCGCCAGAAGTAGCTCATCCAAAGCACGTTGATGCCGACCGTGATGAGGGAGGACACCCAGTCCCCCACGTCCAGGCTCCTGGGAAGCTCCGTGAGGGCTGCCACGGCCAGCTCCGCCATGGCACCCATCCACCCCCACCGCGTGAATTGGCTCACACCCTTCGCCAGCACGCGCTGGAACACGGCGGCGACCAGGAACGGCACCGCCAGCCACGGCTTTCCGTCCATCGGCAGCCCGTCCACCACCAGGCCCGCCGCCGCGACCCCGGCCCCGATCACGCAGAACCAGGCCGTGAGGTTGGCCAGGAAGATGAAGAGCGTGCCCGGCCAATCGTGCTCCCGGTTGGCGTCGGCGTACCCGGCGTCGTCCCCGGCCGTCAGCGAGAGGCCCGCGGATGGCGAAGGATCGAGCGGCATGCCCTCCACCGGCGGGTCCAGCACCGCTCCGGGCATCGTCTGCGTCGTCATGGCGTACCTCCATGCGATAGGGCGATCAGCGGCGTGCCTCCATCCGAAGCCGCCGCGTGTTCAGTCTTGGTGCCGAACTCCGCGCAGCACGGCATCGACGCCCTTGCGGACCACGTCCGTGCCGCCGTGGGCCGATGCCAGCAGGAGCAGCCCGCACAGGAGCGCAGGGATCGATGCGGCATGCTCCCTCGCGTCCTCCCACCGCCCCTCGGCCAGCGCCCACACCGCCATCATCCCTCCGGCCGCACCCACGACGACCATCGGCGAGCCGAGCACCGCCGCCATGATGCGCACTCCGCGGCCGATCGGCTCGCCGTCCGTCGGGGGCGACGCGTACAGGCGGGGCGGATCGAGGGGCGATTCCAGGCGGGTCGTCGGCATGAGGGCGCTCGGGGGGGATGGATGATGTTCGGCCGGGGTGGCCGGCGAGGTTGGAACGTCCTACGGGAGAGAGCGCGCGGAAGTGTCAGACCCGGGCAATGCCGCTTACGTGAAGTCCGGCCTGCGGCCCCAGAAGTAGCGGATCCACGCGATCTCCAGGGCTCCCGTGGCGAGCGCGGCCAGGATCTGGATGCCGTCTGGATTGCCCAGCAGCAGCCGCAGGGTGGAGAACGCGGCGAAGAGCAGCATCAGCATGGCCACCCCCCACCCGTGCAGCCGGAACGTCTGGACGGAGCGCGCCAGCCACAGGTTGAGCGCGGGAATGAAGAGGATCAACGGCAGCATGCCGATCGCGCCACCGTACTTCCAGCCCGTGGTCAGGAGGTAGATGCCCGCGAACAGCTGGATCGGCACAAGCGTATACAGTCCCCAGACGAAGCCGTGGCCCAGCCAGCCGTGCTCGGGCGGGCTCTCCCCCAGCATGTCGTCCGCAGTCTCGTCGCCGGCGATCCCGGCGTCCGCGACCATCGGCAGGGCCTGCGCCACCAGCTCGTCCGCCGAATCGGACGGATCGGCCCGGTCCTGGAGGGTCGGTGGTTCGTAGGGCATGGGCCTCGCAGCGAGGGAGATGTCGCGCCGCCGCATCCGACAAACGGCCGACGGGAGGGCCGCGCTTCCGCGGCAGCGTCCATCCGCGGGTCGGTCGTGCCGCGTGGGCGATGGCCGGACGGCAGGGAGTCTGCCTGCGCCGTTTTCTACGCCGGGTTCCGGCGGACGGTTTCAGCGCGGGAATGCGCGGCGGATGAGCGTCCGCCGCTCCCATCGCCGATCCGGGCGAGGCGGGCGGCGCGCCACTCCGGCGTGACCCATCGGTCGGGCCGGGACCGGGACGCACGCGTGGGCGGATCGGCCCAGAACGGCCCGCGGTGCGACCACAGGTAGTGCATCCACCCCGCAATCAAGACGAACACACCCCACGCCCCGATCGTTTCCAGCGGCGCATGGAAAAGGGCGAGCCCCATGAAGACGCCCGTCAGCCCCAGCGTGCCCATCACGAAGAACCACGCGCTGCAGTCGAACCGCCGCAGCCCCTCTGCCAGCAGTCCCAGGAGGAGGGCGACGAGCAGGGCGAACGGCACCCGCGCCCCGCGCTCGGCCATCGTCAGGCCATCAGCCGCAACCAGCCCCGCGAAGCCCGCGATCCCGGCCACGTGGAGGAGCACGATGAGCATGCGGCCGGGGAGCCCGTGCTCCGGCGGGCTCTCGCCCAGCAGCTCGGGCCCGGACGATCCTGCAGCGTGTTGCGCGTCCATGTTCGTGGCGTCCATGCCCGCGGGTCGGTGTGAGCCGATGGGATACGGCGTGACGCAGGGCGCACGCCGGGCCCCCACAGCGTCAACCCGCCGACGCCAGGTGGCCGCGGGCGAACTCCAGGCCGTACAGCGTGAGGAGCGGCTCGATCCGCTGCACGGTGCGGCAGTAGGGGCCGATGAGCTCCGCCAGCCCGCCCGTGGCCACTACCAGCAGCTCGTCCACCCCCCACTCCTCGCGGATGCGCGTCACCGTGCCGTCGATGGCGTCCACGGCGCCGTAGAACACGCCGCTCTGGATGCACGCCTCCGTGCGCCGGCCGATCACCCGCTGCGGCGGCACCAGCTCCACGCGCGGGAGCTTGGCCGTGCGCTCCGTGAGGTTGCTCGCCGCCGTCTTGACCCCCGGCGAGATCACGCCGCCGATGAACACGCCGTCGCGGGTGATGCAGTCGAACGTGGTGGCCGTCCCCAGGTCCACGACGACCGTGTCCACGCCGAACATCCGCAAGGCCGCCAGCGTGTTGACGATGCGGTCGGCGCCCACGGTCATGGGCTCGTCCACGTCCAGGCGGATGGGGAGCGGCGTGCTGGCCGTGACGGCGTTGACCTCCGCGCCCAGGTAGCGGCGGCAGGCGTCCGCCAGCGTGAGCGTCATCGCCGGCACCACGGAGCCGATGGTGCAGCTGCGCACGGCCGTGCCGCCCACCCCCGCCGTGGCGAGCAGCTGCAGGAGCTGAAGGCCGTGCTCGTCCGCGGTGCGGCGGCCGTCGGTGCTGATGCGCCAGTGGCCGCGCAGCTGCGCGTCCTGGAACCACCCGATGACCGTCTCCGTGTTGCCGACGTCGAAAACCAGGTCCATGCCGAGACGCAGTGCGAAAGTGCGAAAGTGCGAAAGTGCGAAAGTGCGGGGGTGGATCGCGCGAATCTGGTGTCGGGCGCTCGCGGGCGGTGGCCCTCACCCGCTCGCTCAGGCTCGCACCCTCTCCCACAAACTGCGTGGGAGAGGGTATAAACTTCGACGGGGTCCGGCCTCCCCGGCTGGGCCTCCGCCGTACAGCCCGCGAAGGCGGACTTCGCGATGTTCCAGCGACGAATTCATTCGCTCCGGACGGGGGGCGGCCTGGATGGCACAAAATCGAACGGCTGCTTCACCCCGTCCAGCGGCATCGACTCCACGCCCCAGGCGACCAACGGCTGATTGATGCGGCGCAGCCTCTCCTGCATCACCGGTGAGCGCTGGAGGAGGAGAGGGTCTCGTTTCGCTCACGGCCCCGGCGGACACCTGCTCTCCACATAGGCGACATGCGCGGACGCTGATGGCGAGCCATGGATCACCTTGGAGTTCGATGTCTACGGCGCCGCGATCCGCACGGTGCCGGAGGTCACCGTCTGCAGGCGGCCTTCGTGGGTGCGGACGAGCAGGGCGCCGGCGGGGCTCACCCCCATCGCCGTGCCGGCCGTCTCCGTGGCGCCCGTGACGCGAATGGGGCGGCCCTCCAGCGCATCGCGGCGGCGCAGCGCATCCAGCAGCGCGCCCGTGAGCTGCCCCGGCGGCCGGGCCAGCGCACGCGCCACGGCCCCCGCGACGGCGCCCGCCACCTCCACACGCGGCGGCTCCCACCCGGCGACGATGCGCAGCGACGTGGCCGTCTCGCGCACCTCCTCCGGAAAATCGTCCGGCGTGTGCAGCACGTTCAGCCCGATGCCCACGACCACGGCGCCCGGCCGCGCGCCGTCCCAGCTCCCCTCGCACAGGATGCCGGCGAACTTGCGCCCGGCCAGCTGCAGGTCGTTGGGCCACTTCACCTGCGTCACGGCGGGGCGCACGAACCCGTCGACCGCCTCCGCCGCCGCCAGCCCGACCAGGATCGGCAGCAGGCCGGGCGCGGGGAGCGCGGCCGGGCGCGCCACCATCGACATCCACACCCCCACCCCCGGCGGCGACGCCCACGCGCGCCCACTGCGCCCCCGCCCCGCCGTCTGCTCCTCCGCCAGCACGAGCGTCCCGTGCGGCGCGCCGCCGTCCGCCAGGGCGCGCGCGGTGTCGTTCGTGGAGCGCACGCGGGCGAACAGGTGCACGGACGGGAGGCCCCAGCGCGCGGCCAGCTCCTCCGCGGCCACGCCCTCCCAGCGGTCCGTGAAGACGTCCGTCACGCCAGGGCGCGCAGCTGCAGCGACAGGTCCAGCGCCGGCGCGGAGTGCGTGAGCGCGCCCACGGAGATGAAGTCCACCCCCGCCCGGGCGAAGTCGCCGATGGTGTCCAGCGTAATGCCGCCGGACGCCTCCGTCTCCGGCCGCGGATCTGCCTCCGCGACGATGGCGACGGCTTCGCGAATCAGCTCCGGCGGCATGTTGTCGAACATGATGCGGTCCGCGCCGGCCGCCAGCGCCTCGCGCACCTCCTCCAGCCCCGTGGTCTCCACCTCCACCCGCAGGCCGCGGTCGTTCTCGCGCCGCACCGCCTGCACCGCCGCCGTGATCCCGCCCGCCGCGGCGATGTGGTTGTCCTTGATCATCACCATGTCGTGCAGGCCCACGCGGTGGTTGGCGCCGCCGCCCGCCCGCACGGCCGCCTTTTCCAGCCGGCGCATCCCCGGCGTGGTCTTGCGCGTGTCGATCACCCGCGCGCCCGTGCCCTCCACGGCCTGCACGTACCGCCGCGTGACCGTTGCCACGCCGGACAGGCGCTGCATGAAGTTGAGCGCCGTCCGCTCCGCCGTGAGGATGGACCGCGCCGAGCCGCGCACGGTCATCGCCAGGGCGCCGGGCTCCACGGCCGTGCCGTCCGGCGCATCCACCACGATCTCCAGGGATGCGTCCACGCGGCGAAAGACCTCCGCCGCGACCTCCCCGCCCGCGAGCACGCCGGACGCCTTGGCGACGATACGGGCTTCCGCCTGGCGCTCCGCCGGCACGGTCCACAGGGTGGTGAAGTCGCCCGGGCCCACGTCCTCGTCCAGGGCCGCGTCGATCAGCGAGATGGCATCGCGCGTGAGCATCAGTCGTCTCCCCCCGCCGCCATCAACGGCTCGCCGGCGGCCTGCGCCTCGCCCGCCAGCACCCGCTCGTAGTAGGCCTCGTACTGCGGCACGATCACGTCCGATCCAAAGCGCTCCGTGGCCACCTTGCGCGCGGCGATGCTCATCCCCACCCACTTCTTGTCGTCCGAGAGGATGGAGATGCCCGCATCGGCCATGGCCTCCACGTCGCCGATCTCGCCCAGGTGCCCCGTCACGCCGTCTTCCACCACCTCCGGCACGCCGCCCGCCCGCGATGCCACCACGGGAACGCCGCTCGCCATCGCCTCCAGGGCGACGAGGCCGAACGACTCCGAGGCCGAGGGAAGGAGAAGGAGGTCCGCGCAGGCCAGCAGCTCGGCGACGGAATCCTGCTTGCCCAGGAAGATGACGCGGTCCGTGATCCCCAGCGCGTCCGCCTCCGCCGTCGCGACCGGCCGCTCGGGCCCGTCGCCCACGAACACGAGCTTGGACGGCACCTGCTTGTGGATGCGGGCGAAGATGCGCACCACGTCCGCGATCCGCTTGACGGGGCGAAAGTTGGAGACGTGCATCACCAGCATCTCGCCGGGTGGGAGGAACGCGTCCTTGTGGCACTTGTAGGCCGCGCGGTCGTACAGCCCGGGCTCCACGAAGTTGTGGATGACCTCGATGCTTTCTCCCGGCACGTTGAAGCGGTCCACCGTCTCCTGCTTCAGGTAGTCGGAGACGGCGGTGATGCCGTCGGACTTCTGGATGGAGAAGCGGGTGATGTCGAAGTAGCTGCGCTCCTGGCCCACGAGCGTGATGTCGGTGCCGTGCAGCGTGGTGACGATCTTGAGCGGATGCATGTCGCCCAGCATCTCCCGCGCGATCCAGGCGGACGTCGCGTGGGGGATGGCGTAGTGCACGTGCAGCAGGTCCAGCTTGGCGCGGATGGCCACCTCGTGCATCATGGCCGCCAGCGACAGCGAGTAGTTGTTGTGCTCGAAGAGGGGGTAGCGCGTGGTCTCCACCTCGTGGAAGTACACGCGCTCCATGAAGTGCGGCAGGCGGAACGGCTGCGCGTACGAGATGAAGTGGATCTCGTGTCCGCGCTTCGCCAGCTCGATGCCCAGCTCCGTGGCGATGGCGCCGGAGCCGCCGTACGTGGGATAGCAGGTGATGCCGATCTTCACTCGAGTGCCCAGTGCCGAGGATCAAGTGCAAGGTACAGAGTGCCGAGTACCTGGTGCCAAGTGCCAAGTGCCAAGTGCCACGTCGCCCGCCAAGTACCCGGCGAAGCGCGGGGGGTGTCGTCCCGCACCAATACACCTGCGCGTCGCGAACGGCAAGCGGAGGACGTCCGCGGTCGCCTGCTTCGCAGAACGCGGATGGACCCAGCAGCGAGGGATGAGTGCGGCGGCCGCCTCCCGTCCGGAGCGGCTGCAGCCCCCGCTGGAACAGCGGTAAGCCCCGTCTCGGCTCGCTGCGCTCGCCGAACGGGGCTTCAACTGCTGAACTGCTCGGGTGCACTCACCCGATTGCGGCACGAGCTGTCGGCGCAGGCCGACATCGCGGGGTCATTGCCGCGAATTCATTC
Source organism: Longimicrobium sp. (assembly GCA_035638875.1). Classification (GTDB taxonomy): domain Bacteria; phylum Gemmatimonadota; class Gemmatimonadetes; order Longimicrobiales; family Longimicrobiaceae; genus Longimicrobium. Next base: position 3,409 of record DASQZE010000528.1, on the reverse strand, counting down.
GCCGTGGACCGGGCCGGATGGCGCGCCGCCTGCTCCCATGCCGTCACGATCCCATTCGTTCTCATTCGCCGCGGACCGAGCCTGGATCGCGCTCCGCCGCCTGCCACCCGGCCACGATCTCGTCCGCCAGCTCCGCGCGGGGGCGGGTGGCGTCCAGCCAGACGGCGCCGTCGGGAAGCTTGGTGCGGAACCAGGTGAGCTGGCGCTTGGTGTAGTCGCGCGTGTTCTTGCGCGCCAGGTCCAGCGCCTCGTCCAGCGTGCGCTCGCCCCGAAAGTACGGGAACAGCTCGATGTACGCATGGGCGTTGAGCCCCGGCGCGCTTTCGCCGTACTGGGCCACCAGCCCGCGCACCTCGTCCAGCAGCCCTCCGTCCACCATCTCCGTCACCCGCCGGTCGATGGCGGGGAACAACCGCTCCCTGGGCACCTGCAGCACGAACGGCAGCACAGGCACGGGCGCATCCACCGGCGGCGCGTTCTGGTGCCACCACGGCAGCGTGCGCCCGGTGAGCAACGGCACCTCCAGCGCGCGCATCAGCCGCTGGCGGCCGCCCCAGCCGCGCAGCTTCTCCCCGCTGGCGGGATCCAGGGCGGCGACCCAGCGGTGCAGCTCCTCGTCCGTCTGGCGGTCCATCCAGGCGTGCAGGCGGGTGCGGCGGCCCGCGGCCAGCTCCGGCTCCTGGAAGATGGGATGCGTGAGCGCGCGGAGAAAGAAGCCCGTGCCCCCCACGAGCATGGGCACGTGCTCGCGATCGCGGATCTCGGCGATCTTTTCGCGCGCGTAGTCTGCCCAGCGCGCGGCGTTGAAGCGCTCCGACGGCACCGCCAGGTCGATGCCCCAGTGGGGGATGCCGCCCTGCTCCTCCGGCGTGGGCTTGGCCGTGCCGATGTCCATCCCGCGAAAGACCGACCGCGAGTCCATGGAGATGATCTCGCCGTCCAGCCGCCGCGCCACCTCGATGGAGAGCGCGGTTTTGCCGGATGCCGTCGGGCCGACGATGGCGAGCGCGTCAGGCATGGGACGCGGCGGGTTCGGTGCCGGCGCAGTGTCCCGCCGCTTCGCGACGGGGAGCCCTCTCCCCCGGCCGCCTTTCGCTCGTTCCTCGCGACGGCGTCCGACCCATCCCCCAACTTCGGGGGAGGGGGGCCGGGGGGGAGGGGGCCCCCGCCCGTGCCGGGCAGCCCGCTTCGCTGCACGCACTCGGCATCCCCCCGCCGGCTGCACGAAATCCACCCCCCGGCACGAACCGCAGTCCAACCTCCCCCAGGATTTGGGGGGGGAGGTGCGAACCTAAGCGAGCGGTGGGGGCGCCACCGAGTGTATGCCAATCCGCACGAACGCCGCTCGCGCCGCTCGCGCCGCTCATCCGTTCACCCACTCCTCCCGAACCGCCGGTGCAGCTCGTGCAGCGAGAGCTGGATCACCGTGGGGCGGCCGTGGATGTCGTGGTAAGGGAGCTCCGTGGCGAACAGGCGGTCGAACAGCTCCGTCATCTCCTGCTGCGACAGCTTCTGCCCCGCCTTGATGGCGCCCTTGCACGCCATCGACAGCGCAATCCGCTGGTGCTGCGTCCGCGCGCTGTCCACCAGCGGCGACCCGTCGGCCAGCTCCGCGATCATCTCGCGCAGGCAGCGCTCCGCGTCGAAGTACGGGTGCGGATTGGGCACCGCGTGCACGATGATGGACCGCCCGCCGAACGGCTCCACCTCGAACCCCGCGCGCTCCAGCACGCCCTGGATCTGCTCCACCAGCGCGTACTCTGCCGGAGACAGGCGCAGCGTCAGGGGAAACAGCAGCCGCTGGCTGTCCGCGGCACCCGTGTCGAACTGGCGGACGATCTCCTCGTACAGCACGCGCTCGTGGGCAGAGTGCTGGTCCACCATCACCAGCCCGCTGCGCGTCTCGGCCAGGATGTAGGTGTTGTGCACCTGCCACATCACCGGCGCCGAGCCCGCGAACATCTCCGCGGAAACGCCCGGCGCCCTGCCGCTCGCCTCCCCCTCCGCCGGGGCCGGACCGGCGCCGGCGACGAACAGCGTCATCTGCGAGGCGGGATCCTCCGTCCCGGGTCCGGTGGAAGAGCCCGCCCCACCGGCGAGGTGCGCGTTGAAGCGGGTCGTGGGCTGCTCGCGGAGCATCATCATCCCGCCGCTCCCCTCCAGCGCAACGCCGAAGGCTTCCCGCGCCGGGGGTTCCTCTGCCGCCGCGCCGCGCACGCCGATGGAGGGCGTGCTCTCAAGCCCCGCCAGCGCGGCGCGGACACCCTCCTCCACCAGCCGCTCGATGCCGATGCGATCGCGGAAGCGCACCTCGGCCTTGGCGGGGTGCACGTTCACGTCCACCTCGCCGTCGGGCACCTCCAGGAACAGGAACAGGTGCGGATGGATGCCGGGCGCGATGGTGGTCTTGTACGCGCGGTCCGCCGCCCGCACCAGGTAGCGGTCCGTAAAGGCGCGGCCGTTGACGAACAGGTAGGTGCGGCGCCCGCCCGGCCGCGCCGCGTTGGGGCGCTGGATGAGGCCCGTCAGCGCCACGGCGCTGGAGCGATGTGCCACGGAGAGCAGGTCGTCCGCCGCGTCGTTGCCCCACAGCGCCGCCACGCGCTCGGAAGCGTTGCCCGCCGCGGGGAGGATGAGCACGTCGCGCGTGCCGGCATCCAGCGTGAACGCGACCGCCGGCGTGGCCAGCGCCTGCGTGGTGATGACCTCGCCGATCGCCCGGTTCTCCGCCGCCGTGGTGCGCAGGAACTTGGCGCGGGCGGGAACGTTGAAGAAGAGGCTGCGCACGGCGATGGTGGTCCCCGTGCGCCGCGCGCACTCCTCTACCGCGGCCATCTGCCCGCCCGTGACGACCACGCGCGTGCCGTGCCCCTCGCGCTCCGCCGTCTCCAGCACCATGCGCGACACGGAGGCGATGGAGGGCAGCGCCTCGCCCCGGAAGCCGAGGGTGCGGATGGCCGCGAGGTCCTGCTCCGTCTTGATCTTGCTGGTGGCGTGGCGGTCCACGGAAAGGAGCGCGTCTTCGCGCCCCATGCCATGCCCGTCATCGGCGACGCGGATCTCCGTCTTGCCGCCGTTGCGGATGGTGACGTCCACGCGGCCCGCGCCGGCATCCAGTGCGTTCTCCACCAGCTCCTTCACGACCGAAGCGGGCCGTTCCACCACCTCGCCGGCGGCGATCTGGTTGGCCAGCTTTTCGGAAAGGACGTGGATGCGGCGCGGCATGGTTTCGTCGGCGGCTTCGGGTGAGCTTCGGTGTGGAAGCTAGTCCGCCGCAGGGCGGGCAGTCAACCGTTGACAGCCGCCGGGAGACGCATTGCGGCTGATGGTTGAGCAGACCTGGCGTAATGGGAGCGATGCGAACGAGGCAGGTCGGATCGGGCCGGGATGGCGGATCGGACGATGGGCG
>DASQZE010000527.1:0-1691 GCA_035638875.1 Longimicrobium sp. | reverse complement strand
CGCGCGCCGGCCGTATCCGACCGTGCGCTGCCCGCGGCGCTGTAGGGATAGCGGCGCCCCGAGATCCGCCCCCGGTAGGGGCCGTCCAGGTGGGCAAAGGGCGGATGGTCCACCATCGTGTCGGACCAGCGCACGGCGGTGTAGGTGGTGGTATTGCCGAATCTCGATTGGGACATTCCGCCGATCTCGCCGGCATCGTTGATGATGTAGGCGTCCGTCCGCGTACTGCCGCTCGGAATCGAGAGTGCCTGCATCCCCCCGGCTTCCGTCCACGTAAAGGCGCGCCATACATCGGGGCTCATGTAGATCGAGCCTGCGACGTCACCCTGACCGTTCACGTCGGCCGCGTAGCTGCCGTACCCGTCCAGCGTCCCCAGGTCCACCCGCCCCCCCGCCGCCGTCCAGCGGAACGCGACGGCCTCCGCGTAGCCCACCACCACGCCCGCATTGTTCACGGCAGTTGCACAGCCGCTCACGGCGATCTCCCGCGCGTCAAGCCGCTCCCATACGGTCGGGATGCCATCCGCGCACCCGACTACGACACCTGCGTCGTTCAGGTCGTTCACGGTTACGTCGTCTCCATAGTACAGCCCCCGTACCCCACCGGATGCCAGCCACACGTGGGCGCCGTACCACGTCCCTTCCGTGATGCAGTACATGCGCGGCCCGTTGCCCTCGAAGTAGCACGATTCCTCGGCGGTGCCGAGGACGTCTCCCGCGGCGTTGATGCCGATCACCGCGTCCTTGTAGCCGGCAGCGGTGCCGAGGGACTCGTAGTTCAGGGTCCGCGGGAGCAGTTCCATCCCGCCCGCCGCCGTCCAGCGGAACGAACGGGCGCCGCCGCCAGGCAGGGCGACGAACACCGTCCCCGCGACCACGCCTGCATCGTTGATGGCGGCCGCCCGCGCCCGGGTCCACCCCTCGGGAAGGGGAAGGAACTGCGGCTGCCCGTCCAGCCCCCAGATCACCGGGCGGTGGTCGTAGCTCGATCGGTTCACGAGGATGCTCCCTACGGCCACGCCGGCGTTGTTCACGGCACGGACGTCCGCGGGCATGCCCATCCCGGAGAGGACCTCCAGCCCCCCGTCCCGCGTCCAGCGGTACGGTCCCGAGTGGCCGTTCCCCACGATGTCGCCTCGTTCGTTGATATCCGCCGCCCAGAACGGGCCCACCCCGATGGAGGGGGAGTGGCCGTCCACCAGCGACGGGCCGCCGGCACGCGCCTCTTCACGCGTGATCTCGCGGTCGCACGCGGCGAGGGTGAGCAGGGTGGCCAGCACGGAGAGTCGGCGCGCGGGGGAACGACGGGGCCGGTGGATGGTGCGCATGATGGACCTGCGTTGATCGAGACATTCCCTGCCGGAGGGCGGCAGGACCGGGGACCTGCGGATGAGACAGGACAGATACATTCACAACATGCCGCACCGATCCTAAAAGGTCAACCTTTCGGGCCAAGGTGCGTCAGGGCCCGGCGGGCCAGGCAAACGTATGACTGGGAGAATGATAGGGGATGGGAAAGGGGATGGCGGCGCTCCGGCCTCCATCCCCCGTGCGAACCTGCCCGTTGGTTCGGCGAGCCGGGCCGGTGCCTGCCTACACGCCGCGGACGGACGCGCGGCGCTCCCCTTCGTCGCGCATCCCCAGGAACTCGCCCACGGCGGCCAGCGACTCGATGTGGTCGCAGAAGATCT
>DASQZE010000526.1:0-8810 GCA_035638875.1 Longimicrobium sp. | reverse complement strand
ATTCGCTCTGGCTGGACCTGCTCTCGACATCCATCTGGCGACCCTCGCCCCTCCCGCTTCACCCCTCCCGCTTCGCCAAATCGAACGCGTACAGCACGAAATCCTCCGGCACGCCGCCGGCGGACGCGTACAGGCGGTTGGCCGCGGCGTTCGACTGCTCCGTTCCCACCCACGCGGTCACGCATCCCAGGCCCCGGCCGTGGTCCAGCAGCGTCTGCATCAGCCGCCGCGCGATGCCCCGGCCCTGGTGCGTATCCGCGACGCCGACCTCGTTGATGAAGAGCTCGGCCGGCTTGTCGGGATGGACGTAGTGCACGCCCGACGCGAATCCCACCACCCGTCCGTCATCGGTCGCGACCGCCAGGTGGTGCCGCGGATCGGCGAAGAACTCCGCCGTCCAGCGGATCGACGTCGTGGTCGAACACGTCCGGCGCCACGCGGTCCAGCATGGCCGCCTCGCCGGCGCCCAGCATGCGGATGATTACGTCCGTCGAGCTCATCGTCCTCGCGTCTGCAACTGGTGAAGTGCGGCACCCGCGCCGTAGAATGGGGGGCGCCGATCCGATAATGCCGGAAGGCCGCGGACGGTTCCCGGCGCGAGGCCGGACTTCCCCCAGAGGAGATGCTGTGAGCGAAACGAGCGAGCCGGTGGCCGTGCCCTGCACCGCGCTGCTGCTGGGCGCGACGGGCCTAGTGGGCGGGGACGTGCTGGACCTGCTGCTGGCGGACCCGGCGTACACGCGCGTGACGGTGCTCACGCGGCGGCCGCTGGCGCGCATGGACAGCAAGCTGGACCAGCGCACCACCGACTTCGACCGGCTGCGCGACCACGAGATCAGCTTTACGGTGGACGACGTGTTCTGCTGCCTGGGCACCACCATCGCCCAGGCGGGCTCGCAAGAGGCGTTTCGCCGCGTGGACCACGACTACGTGGTTGAGGCGGCGCGCCTGGCCTCGGAGCACGGCAAGCGACGCTTCTTCGTCGTCACCGCGGCGGGGGCGAACGCCAGGTCGCGCATCTTCTACAACCGGGTGAAGGGCGAGACGGAGGCGGCCATCCAGGCGCTCCCGCTGGAGACGGCCGTCATCCTGCGCCCCTCGCTGCTGCTGGGCGAGCGCACGGAGAGCCGCAGCGGAGAGTCCGTGGCGCAGCGGGTGATGCCGGCGCTGGACTGGATGCTGGTGGGCCCCATGCGCCGCTACCGCTCCATCCACTCGGCCACGGTGGCGCGGGCCATGGTGCGGCTGGCGCGGCAGGGGGCCCAGGGCGTGCGCGTGGTGGAGTCCGACGAGATCCAGCAGATCGGCGGCGCCTGATGGCGGAGCACGACGACGTGCGGCAGCCGGAACCCATCGACCCGGCCGACGAGGCGCCGGATCCCGGCCCGAACGAGGCCGCCGAGGACATTCCCGAGATGAAGCCCATCCCCCCCGAGATGTACAAGGGTCCGGGCGGATGCGGCTTTACGGGATGCATGTACGCGGTGATGATCTTTGCCGCGCTGGCCCTGGCGCTGCTGGTGATCGGCCTGCTGACGCGCGAGTGGCTGGTGCCCCTCCCCGCGCCACAGGCGAGGTAGCGGGCGGGCCACCCGGCGACTGAAGTCGCGGCACCGAAAACGTGATGTCGGCCTTCGCCGACGGGTCCGGCACGGGCGGATGCCAAGCGGAGAGGCTGGATTCCGTACGGAGCGAATGAATTCGCCGCTGGAAATTCGCGAAGTCCGCCTTCGCGGACTGCCCCACCACGGGCCGTCCCGGTGCACCGAGGCTATGTTCTGCAGTTGAAGCCCTGTTCGTGCCGCGCCTCGGCGCGAGACAGGGCTTATGGCTTTCCCAGCGGCGGCTTTAGCCGCTCAGGACGATCGCCCGCTCCCGCAACGATTCTCCTCCGTTCAAAACCCCCTCCCGGTCCGCCATCCCGCCATCCCGCCGTCCCGCCATCCCGCCATCCCGCCTCATAACCGAATCCCACAATTTCCTGTGCACCTGGATTTTGACTGCTGTCTTTGAGGCGGCAATGCACAATCAAACCGAGAATTTGGCATCACACCTTCCAGTACCACCCCCGCCGGTGCATGGCCCACACGAGCGCCGTCCACAGGGCCACGAAGCAGAGCGCGAACGCCAGCGACGCGTCGTGCGCCGGGAGCCACGAGGCGAACGCGGCATCGAAGATCACCTCCTTGATGGCCCGGTCGCCCACTTTCACCTGGTACAGCAGCCGCCCCATCACGCCGGAGAGGAAGAACGCGAAGATGGCGTTCATCCCGAACCAGGCGAACGGCATGGCCCATCGCCGCCGCCCGCGCACGTCCACCAGCCAGTAGCACACTGCGAGCGTGTGCATCGCCAAGCCGGCCGTGAACAGCACGTACGAGCTGGTCCACAGGTTCTTGTTGATGGGGAACGCCGCATCCCACACCAGCCCCGCCACCACGGCCGCGTTGCCGGCCAGGAACAATCCCACCAGCCGCTCCGCGGGCGTGCGCTCCGAGCGCATCCACCGCCCCGTGAACACCCCCAGCAGCACCGTCGCCACGGACGGCAGCGTGCTCAGCAGCCCCTCCGGGTCCCACGTCTTCGCCGACGCCCACAGGTGGTTGGTGCCCAGCACCGCGCGGTCCACGTACGCGGCCAGGCTGCCGTCCTTGGTCAGGCTGCCCGCGCCGTGGCCGGGGACGGGAATCAGCATCATCGCCGCCCAGTATCCCAGCAGCAGCGCCGCCGCGATCGCCCACTGCGCCCGCGGCTTGGCAAACAGCACCACGGCGGATGCCAGCCCGAACGCGAGCCCGATGCGCTGCAGCACCCCCGGGATGCGCAGGTGCGTCAGGTCCAGGTTGTAGTACGGGAACGCCGCCAGCAGCAGCCCCAGGCCGATCAGGATGGCCGACCGCTTCGCCGCCCGGCCGAACAGGCGCCCCGGCGCGTCGCCGCGCTCCAGCCGGGGCACCAGCGAGTACGCCATGGACACGCCCACGATGAACAGGAAGAACGGAAAGATGAGGTCCGTCGGCGTCCACCCGTGCCACGCCGCGTGCTCCAGCGGGTCGTAGACGGCGCTCCAGGTGCCCGGGTTGTTCACCAGCAGCATGGCCGCCACGGTGAGCCCGCGAAACACGTCCAGCGACAGCAGCCGCTCCGGCCGCTGCGGCACGGCCGGCTCCACGGCGGGCACCAGGGGGCGCGGCTGGGCGACGGTGTCGGACATGGGATTCGGATGCGCGGGGATGGCGATCGGGATCGCCTGTATCCTGACGGTGCCGCGGCGTCGGAGCAAGGCATGGAGAACTGCGGAAAGGGCAACGGATTGGACTCACACAGAGGGAAAGAGGGAAAGGGGGAACAGAGAACTTCCATCAGTTCCCCTTTCCCCCTTTCCCTCTGTGTGAGATTGCTGTTTCCGTTCTTCGCATCGCACGCCGCGTGCTCCGGGGATCGGAGTGGATTTTGCGGATGCGGGGTCCGCGCGGACTCACCCTTCGCGCCCGCCGGTCCGTTTTCATCCTCCGGTAGCAGCATCTCCACATTCCGGAGGCTCAATGCAAACCACCGTTCACAATCCCCTTTCTGCCGATCCCGTGCCCGAATCAGCATCCGCATCCCCCGCAAACCCGTCCGCGGCAGATGCCGAATCCCCGGCGTCCATTAGAGATTCCGCCGAGAACCCATCCGCCGATACGCCGTCCGCCGCCACGTCCTCCCCGCAGCCGTCGCCGCACGGGGGGATGGGCGCGGTGCTGCACGCGGACGGCACCACGTTCCGCGTGTGGGCGCCGGACGTGAGGAGCGTATCCGTGGCCGGCACGTTCAACGGCTGGAACGCCGATGCCCATCCGCTGGCGCACGAGGGGCACGGCTACTGGTCCGCGCACGTCGCCGGCGCGGCGGAGGGCGACCGCTACCGCTTCGTCCTGCGCACGGACGGCGGCGTGCTGGAGCCGTGGCGGCAGGACCCGTACGCGCGGGACGTGGACCACTCCAACGGCGACTGCGTGATCGTGGATCCCGCCTATCGCTGGACCGCGGAGTTCCGCATGCCGGGGTGGTACGAGCTGGTGATCTACGAGCTGCACGTGGGCACCTTCAACGACGTGGCGGACCCGCTCAACGAGCCCGGCACGCTGCGCAGCGCCATCGACAGGCTGGACTACCTGCGCGACCTGGGCATCAACTGCATCGAGATCATGCCCGCGTCCGAGTTCGCCACGGACGTGAGCCTGGGATACAACCCGGCCCACATCTTCGCGGTGGAGCAGGCGTACGGCGGGCCCGCCGGCCTCAAGCAGCTCGTGGACGAAGCGCACGCGCGGGGCATCGCCGTCATCCTGGACGTGGTCTACAACCACCTGGGGCCCAGCGACCTGGCCACCTGGCGCTTCAACGGGTGGGCGCAGCCGGACTGGACGGACCTCAAGGGCAGGCACGAGGCGGGCGGCATCTACTTCTACGGTGACTGGCGAGCCTCGACGCCGTGGGGCGACACCCGGCCGGACTACCGGCGCGGCGAGGTGCGCCAGTTCCTGCGCGACAACGCGCTCGCCTGGCTGCAGGAGTACCGCTTCGACGGGCTGCGCTGGGACATGACGCCGTACATCCGCAACGTCAAAGGCGGCAGCCATCCCGGCGACGACCTTCCGGAAGGATGGGATTTCGCCCGCTGGGTGAACGCCGAGGTGAACGCCCGCCAGCCGTGGAAGCTGCTCATTGCCGAGGACCTGCAGACGGACGCCGCCGTCACCCGGCACCCGGACCAGGGCGGCGCCGGCTTCGACAGCCAGTGGGACGCGCAGTTCGTGCACCCCGTCCGCAGGGCGCTCATCACGCCGGACGACGCGGCGCGCGACATGGGGCAGGTGGCGCACGCCATCGCCTTTCGCTACGACGGCGACCCGATGAAGCGCGTGATCTACACCGAGTCGCACGACGAGGTGATGAACGGCCGCGCCCGCGTGCCGCACGACATCAATCCCTCGGACCCCGCCTCGCGCGAGTCGCAGAAGCGGTCCACGCTGGGCGCCGCGCTGGTGTTCACGTCACCGGGCATCCCCATGATCTTCATGGGACAGGAGTTCCTGGAAGACGAATTCTTCCAGGAAAAGGTCCCGCTGGACTGGTCGCGGCTGCAGCGCTTCGAGGGCATCCACGCCCTGTACCGCGACCTGGTCCGCCTGCGTCGCAACGGGTGGGATACGACTCGCGGCCTGCGCGGCCCGCACGTGGACGTGCACCACACGAACCACGGCGACAAGCTGATCGCGTTCCACCGCTGGCAGCACGGCGGCCCGCGCGACGACGTGATCGTGCTCGCCAACTTCAGCAACCGCGCGTGGGACGGGTACACCATCGGTTTTCCGCGCCTCGGCGAGTGGAAGGTGCGGCTCAACAGCGACTGGCAGGGATACTCCGGCGCGTTCGGCAACCACCCGTCGCACACCGTGCACGCGGACGGCCCGCCGGCGGACGGCAAGCCGTGCAGCGGCGCCGTGGGCATCGGCGCGTACACGGCCATCATCCTGTCGCAGGATTGAACGGCGGCCATCCACGAACGATGATATGAGATGCGGCAGATGCGGACGATTCCGTTCCTTGCATCCTCCGTGTCTTCGTCTTTCGATGGATGATGTTCGCGGGCGGGCACTCGCCTTGCGCCCGCCTGGAACGATCGCGATCGGCAGAAAACGATGGAACCGGAGGATGGGATGGCGTGCCCGAGAATCACGTTGGCCGGGGTGACAGCGGAGGTGTGGGGCTGTCTGCGTGCGCAGGCGGCGTCCATGGGCATCACCCTGCCGCCGGGCGATGCCGGCACCGTGCACCACGCCGAGGGCGACGCCGACTACGCGTGGGACGAGATCACGCGAACGCTGGCCGTGACGTTCACCCGCACGCCGTCGTGGATCAGCTGCAACGACATCGAGGCACGCGTCCGCCACGCCGCCGGCGGCTGCGGCGCGAGCTGACGCATCCACCGCGCGGAACGACGGAGGGGCCGGCGCACGGTGCGCCGGCCCCTCGTTGTTCATCGGCCCGAATGGACGGTCACGGCACCGCGCACACGTTGTCGATGTAGTACTCCTGCCCGCCCGTGGTGATGTGCTTGATGGACCCGCCCCAGATCGTCACCCGGCCCGTGGTGCCGCCGAACACGGGGAAGGACGTGACGTTCACGTTGCGGCCGCCCAGCACCGGCGGCGCCGCGGCGATGTCGCCGATGTAGAACGCCGAGCCGTTCACGGACAGGTTCTCGTGGCCGCCCAGGTCCAGGTAGTCAAAGTACACCTTGGTGGGGATCCACGTGATGTTCCCGAAGTAGAACTGCAGGTTGATGTTGTTGGTCAACGCCACCTGCCCGCTGCCGAACGCCACCGGCGGCAGGTCGATCTCCGCGTAGTTGAACGAGCCGCCGCCGCCCAGCCAGTGGAACGGCTGCACCAGCACGTCGATGGCGTTCTCCGTGTGCACCAGCTGCCCCGGCACGTGCCCCACCGGGCTCCCCCAGATGGTCCCCGGCGGGGGCGGGGTGAACTTCACGCACAGCGGTGCACCCCCGGCCAGCGACGGGCCGGCCGCGGTGGCCTGCGTCCCCGTGTCGTCTCCGCATGCGGCGGCCGCCGCGCACAGCAGCACCGCCAGTCCCAGATTGCGCGTCCTCGTCATGCTGCACCTCCCGTCTGGTTTGGATAGGCCGGCGAGGCGTGCCCCGCCGCGGTACATGCCTTTGGTTCGCATTCCTGGGACCGCGCATCTCCTTCCGTGGCATGCGGACGGAAGCACTTGCACGACGCGGGTTTCCTTCGGATCGCCCACGCCGATGACAGCCTCTTTGATTGGCACGCGCGGATCGCCTGGGTCCATGCTGTCCCGGTGCATGGGGCACACGGTCCCCGGTGGGACGTCGTGCCACGAAGCCGTGTGGCAGGGGCGAAGGTCGCGGGCAAGGCGAGGTTTCCGGTGCAGGAGCGTCCGGGCGGCGCCTCCTAGGAAACAACGGCGCTGCGCAAAACTCAGCTCAGCGGGTGCAGGGTCCTCGCGCCGGGACGAAAGCCCGTAGAAGTATACACCCCCTCCCGCGCAGTTTGCGGGAGGGGGTGGACGAGCCTGAGCGAGGCCGGGGGCGGGTCCCCGCGGCGGACTGTCGCCTACCGCTCGATCGGCAGGCGGACGGCGTTGCCCCACTCCGTCCATGAGCCGTCGTAGTTGCGCACGTTGGGGTAGCCCAGCAGGTACGTGAGCGCGAACCACGTGTGCGACGACCGCTCGCCGATGCGGCAGTACGCCACCACGTCGCGCTGCGGGTCCAGCCCCGCGCCCTGCTCGTACAGTGCACGCAGCTCCTCGGCCGTGCGGAACTCGCCCGTGTCGGGGTTCACCGCGCGCGCCCAGGGTACGTTGGCCGCGCCGGGAATGTGCCCGCCGCGCATGGCGCCTTCCTGCGGGTAGTCGGGCATGTGCAGCTTTTCGCCGCTGAACTCCTCCGGCGAGCGCACGTCGATCAGCTGCCCCTTCTGTCGTACGTGCTCCAGCACGTCCTCGCGAAAGGCGCGGATCTTCTCGTCGTCGCGCTGGGGCACGGGATAGCTCGTGGCCGCATACGACGGCAGGTCCGTCTGCATCTCGCGCCCCTCGGCATCCCACTTCTTGCGGCCGCCGTCCATCACCTTCACCCGCTCGTGGCCAAACAGGCGGAACACCCACAGCGCATACGTGGCCCACCAGTTGTTCTTGTCGCCGTAGAACACGACGGTGGTCTCCGGCGAGATGCCCTTTGCCCCCATGAGCCGCGCGAACGCCTCGGCGTCCAGGTAGTCGCGCATGTAGGGGTCCTGCAGGTCCGTGTGCCAGTCGATCTTCACGGCGCCGGGGACGTGGCCCACGTCGTACAGCAGCACGTCCTCGTTGCTTTCCACGATGCGCACGGACGCGTCGTCCAGGTGGTCGGCCACCCACTGCGTGGAGACGAGCGCGTCCGGCTGGGTGTAGCCGCGCTGCTCGATGGGCGTGCTGGCGGAGGGGGTCGTCGTGGACATGGATCTCAGCTCCCGGTAGGGGTGTGGTCTGGCTGGTGGATATGAAGACGCCCGGCACGCCTGAGCAGCGGACCGGGCGGTGATCGCCGCCGGGGACGGAGCCCCGGCCAGTGCAGCCCCGTCGTTATCCGCGCGCCGCCGTCGCCGCCCCGCTCCCCGCGGGGAGCCGGCACGGACTACACAGGTGGCGGGCAGCGGGGCGTTTGCGCATGAGGAGCATGCTACCCCCTCTGCCCGCGCCTGTCAAGAATGATTATTGATTTCATCCGATGGCGGGAGTGGGGGGAGATCGGGGGGAGCTCAGGAATTCGGGGGGACCGGCGGGGCAGAGCGAATGAATTCGCCGCAACAAGGACACGAAGTCCGCCTGCGCGGACTGTCCGTCACGGTGGGGTACCACGCCGCCGGACGATGTGCCGTCGCCGGCCAGCAGATTCTACCGGATGCCGACACTCGCTTGATTTCCTGAGGGAGCGCCCGCATGGACCCGTCCGTTCACCAAGCCCCGGGCGCGACCGAAGGATCTACTACGCGCGGCACGGTGTTAGCCAATGCGCCGGCTCCTTGCATGGCACGCAAGATCCTTCGGTCGGCGCCGGAGTCCAGGCACGGGAGGGGACCCGCCGGGCGCCTCCCTCAGCTCGACTTTGGCCCTTTCACGCAGCGTAAGCGAGTGCATCGGCCCAGCGGTGGAACAGCGAGCGTGGGATTGTATCGCTCTCGGGGTGAGATGCAGAGGACGAAAAAACCTCATGGGCCCAGAGTTGGCGCCGCACG
>DASQZE010000525.1:0-2328 GCA_035638875.1 Longimicrobium sp. | reverse complement strand
CAAGCTGGGGCTCAAATACTCCGCGCGCTTTTCGCTGGCCGGGAGCTTCTCCGGTGCCCCGCTGGCGACGGACACGTCGTATCACACGCTGTTGGATGCGTTCGGCCCGGCGGGGAGCCCGTCGCGCGCGGAGAACGACCTGCTGGCGCTCGCCCGCGAGGCGCGCGTGGCGGCGGGCACGTACTTCTACATCGACTGCGGCAGCGCGGACGAGCTGCTGGCGGAGAACCGCGCCTTCGTGCAGGCGATGTCGGCGCGGCCGCTGGCGTACGAGTACCACGAGGTTCCGGGCGCGCACGGCTGGGAGTACTGGGACCGCCGCCTGCCCGTGTTCCTGCGCCTGGTGGAGGAGCGCATCGCGCGGCTTCCGGATGCAGGGCAGGACGGCGCCTGGTGAGACAGGATGGACCCGCGGAGTGAAGCGTCTTCAGCCCTGCGTCGTGCAGCGTCGGGAGCACCTCGCAAGTGGCTCACTCTTGTTGCTGAAGGGACCCATCCTCGCTATCATGAGATAATACAATCACGTTTGTATTCAATCGTGTTTGTAAAGCGTGTGACACCCCGTGCCACCAGCCATGCGAGATCCGGACGCGATCATAGACCGAAGTGCCGAACAGGAGCATCTTCGCACGCTGCTTGCGGCCGGCGAGCAGAAGCTCGTGCTCATGTACGGCCGGCGCCGCGTGGGCAAGACCTACCTGCTGGGGCGCGCCTGGGCGAACGGCAAGCCCACCTTCTATTTCACGGCGGCTGAAACCACCCCCACCCAGAACCGCGAGGCGCTGCTCGCCGCACTGGCCGAATGGTCCGGTGAGGAGATTCACGCCGAGGACTACCCGACCTGGCGCAGCGTCTTTCGGCTGCTGCTGGATTTTCGCTCGCCGGAACCGCTGGTCATCACGCTCGATGAGTTCCAGTACCTGGGCGAGAACCCCAGGGAGCTGAACGCCGTCGCCTCGGAGCTCAACGCGGCCTGGGAGATGCGCCGCCGGCGGCGCCCGTTCGTGCTGGTGCTGGCCGGGTCGGCCGTGCGGACCCTGGAGGCGTTGAACGAGGGGAGCTCGCCCCTGTATGGGCGCTTCGCGTGGCAGTGCCAGCTGCGTCCGTTCAACTACTGGCATGCCGGGGAGCTCGCCGGGTACACCGACCCGCGGGAGCGGGCGTACGCGTACGGCATCTTCGGGGGCACACCGCGCTATCTCACCCCCGTGGACCCACGGCGCACGGTCGCCGAGAACGCGGTGTCTCTCATGCTGAACCCCGCCGGCGAGGTCCGCGAGCTCGTGCAGACGGCACTGCTCCAGGAGCGGGGACTGCGCGAGATCCAGAAGTACGTCGCGATCCTGCGGGCGGTTGGAAAAGGCCGCACGGAGCTGAACCAGATTGCGCAGGGCGCCGGCCTGGATGCCGACACGGCGCTCCGGGACAAGCTGGACCGGCTGATGGCGCTGGACTACGTGCGGTCGGGGCGCAACCTGGGAGCCAAGGCCAAGGAACCGTTCCGATACCGCGTGGCGGACCCGGCCTTTCGCTTCTACTACGAGTTCGTGGCACCGATGGAGAGCGCGCTGGCCACACAGAACGCGGGCGCGGTGTGGAAGCAGCACGTGGCGCCCAACCTGGACTCGTACATGGGCCTGATCTTCGAGGGCATCGTACAGGAGGCGTACTACCGGCTTCAGGAGCGGCTGAACCTTCCGCTGGTCCGGGAATGGGGACGCTGGGAAGGCGTGGACCGCAACCGCCAACCGCTGGAGATGGACATCGCCAGCACGCTGCTGGACGGGCGGGTGCTCACGGGATCCATCAAGTGGCACAAGAAGCCGGTGGATGTCGTCGTGCACACGCAGCATCTACAGATGCTGGACCGGCTGTCGCAGTCAGGCGTGAGCTGGGCCCGCGGCGCCTCCGCCCCGGAATCGCCGCTGCTGTACGTGGCGGCGTCCGGATTCACGGACCGGTTTGTCCAGGCCGCGCGTGCGACTCGCGAAGAGGTCTATCTCTGGACGCTGGATGACATCTTCCAGTTGGCATCCTGAGAGGCCGGCGCTCGGCACGGCCGGGTATTGCAATCGTGTTTGTATACAAACACGATTGCATAGCTAACCAAGTATCGGTTGCCCGCGGCGGCGTGGATGGGCATCTACGCACCACGACAACGATGGAGGGGAGCACCGGCGGTGCTCCCCTCAGAGTGTGTTTAAGATTCCTCCCGGGCTTCGAACACTCGGTTTGATTTCCTGAGGGAGCGCACGCGGGTAACCTCAACGTGCACAGGTCTTTGCGCGCGACCGAAGGATCTACTCCGCACAACCGGGGGGCGGGCCT
>DASQZE010000524.1:0-12513 GCA_035638875.1 Longimicrobium sp. | reverse complement strand
CCGCCGCCTCCCGTGGAGGAGCCGGTCGTAGTGGTGCTGCGGCAGCCGGCGCTGCCCATCGTTGCCCTTCGCCTGTCGGTGCTTGCCGACGATCCGCCGGGCTACGCGGGCGCCGGGCACCTGCTGCAGCACCTGCTGCTCCCCACGCTGGAAGAGCGCGTGGGGCGCGTGGGCGGCCGCGTGCAGGCCGCGCGCACCTCGGATGCCGTGGTCTACACGGTGGTGGGACCGGCGCAGGAGCTGGACTACCTCGCCGAGTCGCTGCGCGCCGTGCTCCGTCCGCCCTCGCCCGGCACAGGCGAGGTCCTGCAGGCGCTGGCGGCCGTGGGCGGCGAGCGCTTGGCGGAGCGGGAGATCGCATCGCAGTACGTGCGGTCGGCCCTGCGCGCGCGCCTGTTTCCCGACGACCTTCCCGCCGCGGGCACGGAGGCCTCGCTCGCGCGGCTGAGCACCGCCCGGCTGGGCGATGTGTGGAACGCCATGTACCGCCCCGAGCGCGTCGCCATCGTGGCCGTGGGCGACGTGGAGGTAGACGGGGTGCGCCGCGCGTTCAGCGACGTGCCCTCGGCGGGCGGCGGATCGGCGCGGCCGCTGGCAGACACCATGCGCGCCTTTTCGGCCGACACGCCGCAGGCCACGCGCGGGTGGATCGGCCGCGCCTGGAACGCCTCGTCGGAAGACCCGGCGGCGCTCACGGTCACGTCGCGCCTGCTGCGCAACAACCTGCGCCGGCGGATGAGCCGCTCACAGGTGGACGTGGAGCACTGGTGGACGCACCACGGGCAGGCGCTCACGCTGGTCGTCGCCACGCCGGACTCGCTCGTTCCGGCGGCGCGGCGGACGGCGGAGGGCGCGCTGGCGGCCCTGCGCGACGGCCTGGACGAGGCGCTGGTGCGCGACGCAGCCGCCAGCGTGCGCCGCGAGATGCTGCTCTTCGCCCGCACCCCGGAGCGCATGGCGGACGTGCTGGGCGCGTTCGCGGACCGCGGCGAGGGGGCGGACTCGGCCCAGCGCTTCTTCGCGGCCGTGGACGCGGTGACGGAAGAGGACGTGCGCGCACTGCTGGAGCGGCTGCTGGAGTTCGACGCGACCGTGGTGGAAGTAGCTCCCCAGCGCGTTCCCGCCTCATGAGCCGCCCGCGGATCGCCCGATACGCGCTGGCGCTCGCAGCCGCGCTGGTGGGGACCGCCGCGCCCGCCGCGGCGCAGGAGCGCGTGCTGGTGCGCGCGGAGCCGGGGACGCCGGTCGTGGCGGCGGAGGTGCTCATCGCCGTGGGCCCGGCGGACGAGGCGGCGGGCAAGGAGGGGATCACCTACCTCACGGCCCGCGCCGTCACGGCACCCATCCGCCCCGTGCTGGACTCGCTGGCGGCGGAGCTGGACGTGGAGCAGCACAAGGACGGCGTCTCGTTCACCATCACCGCCGCGCCGGACAACTGGCAGGAGGCCGTGCGCACCCTGCTCGTAGCGCTCTTCCGCGACCCCGTGGACAGCGTGGCGACCGTGCGCCAGCGCACGGCCACGGTCGCCGAGCTGACTGCGCGCGAGGCCAGCCCGGCAGACGCCCTGGCCCGCGAGGTGGACCAGGCGGTGTTCGGCGAGGACCATCCCTGGGGCCGCCCGGCCGTGGGCACGGCGCGCACGGTGGGACGGATCTCCGTGCGCGAGGTGGATGCGTTCCTGCGCTCCGGCTTTACGGCGGACCGTGCGCTCGTGGCCATCGTGGGCCCGGTGGACCGCAACGCCGGCCGCGCGGTGGAGGCCTTCCTGGATCCTGGCCCCCTGCGCATCACGGAGATGGACGCGCCGTCGCCGGCAGGGGAGCCCGTGCGGCAGCAGTACCAGGCGATCACGGCGTGGGTGGCCGCCATCTACCCGTTCGCGGAAGATGCGGACGAGGAGGCCGTGCGGATGCTGGCGCGGCTGGCCGTGGAGCAGGTCTCGTTCGGGCCGCGGCGGCCGCAGGTGTACGATACGCGGGTGGAGGTCGTGCGCCACGCGGGCGGCGGCGAGCTGCGCCTGCAGATGGTGGTGCCCCCGCGCGAGGCGGAGGAATGGGCGGAGCGCCTGGCCGCCGCCGTGGGCGAGTTCGCCCGCGCGCCGCTGGAGGAGCCCGTCTTCGCCGAGCGGCTGCGCCGCTACCGGGGCGAGCGCCTGCTGGAGCTGGAGACGCCGGAAGCCCGCGCGCGCGCCCTGGCCCGCGCCGCGCTGATCGGCACCTCCACGGCGCGCCTCACGGACCTGGACGGCCTCACCGCCGCGCGCCTGCACGCGGCCGCCCGCGCGCTCCCGGAGCCCGTCCGCGTCTTCCTGGGCCCCTTCGTGGAGGAGGATGAGGACGCGGGCGGCGCATCGAGCCGCTGAGCCGGCGATCCGTCAAACGCGAGAGGCTCCCCGTCAGGGAGCCTCTTCGCGTTTCAGCGTATGTCCTTGAAGCGTTTGCCCCCGGCGATTGATTCAAACCGAAGCCGCATCGCCGCAATTACGTCCTCTGCGGCATAGGTTTTTGTCTTCCCGCTGCGGATCTCATCCACGCGCAACTGGATCTCCGCCGCCCAAGCAGCCTCGGCCTCCGCGGGATCATCGTCTCCATTGTCATCCGCATCATCCACGAGCTCAGCCTCGCACAGGTCCAACTCGGCCAGCACTTCCTCCAGCTCGGGCCAGTGCCCGGTGCCATTTCGGATGCCGTCCACGCGCCGCTCGATCGCCGTTCTCAGCGCCGCAGCGACATCCGCCGCGTCTTCATCGCAATCTCGGGCCAGCGTCTCCTTGAAACTCATCAGCTCCCCCGCGTAGTTCCCCCCGCCGTCTCATATCACACCTCTGTCAGCCGCTTCCGCCAGTATCCAGGCTTTCTCTGCTGATGCGCGACTGCCACGATCACGATGAGCGGTTCACGAGTGATGTAGATCACGTCGTAATGGAACCGGTTCCCGAGCATCCTGCGCGTGCCGTACAGGTGAGGGCTCCCCGTATCAGGAGCTTCGAGCGCGCGCTGAATCGCAGCCTCGACCTCCGATACGAACTGATCCCCGAGCCCAGGCCGCTTCACGGCGTGCCATGCAATCGCACGCATGAACTCGGCTTCGGCTCCCTCAAGGAACCGTCGGGCTCTCACCTGGGCTGCACCCGCGACTGCTCGATCTGCCTGACGAGTGCGCGCGCCTTCGCGAACACTTCCTCCGCGGGAATTGCCGTAACGAGCCCCGCATCGTACTCGTCGATGCGCCGCTTGAGCTCCGACTCCCAGGCACCTTCCACTTCCGCCGGATCTTCATCCAGGGCGTCGTCAGAAACGCTGTCCAGGAGCTCGTAGGCAATCTCCGCACGCTCATGGAGCGGAAGGTCCATCAGGTGCTTCCGGAGTTCATCGAGGGATATGCTCATGGGTTTCTCCGTTGAGGTTGCTCATGCAATGTAACCAAACTTCCGCAGATGTCCAGTGCGTCTAAATACGTTCCCGCTCTGGCGCAACCGGAGCGCGTACGTGGACCACGAGGCGGATGCCGTGAACCTTTGACGGTTTCGGGTCAGGGTATATGTTTCCGCGGCGGCATCCAGTTGTTCATCCTCCCTCCGCAGCTCCTATCCGGGCGAGATCCATCGAAATGTCGATCAGCAACTACGGCGTGCTAAAGGGCCGCATCGTGGAGTGCCGGCCGGAGCGCGACGACAACATGCCGCACTACCAGGTCCGCATCCGCGCCAACGGCCAGTCGTACCGCGCGTCCATCAACGTTCAGTCCGCGGACCGTCGCCGGCCGGACCTGCTGTTCTTCGTGGATGACGACGTCCAGCACCCCCTCATGCAGCGGCTGGCGCTTCTGGACGACGGGTTCCATCCCGCCGTGCCGGGTCCGGACGGGCTGGCGGTGGACTACGTGCGCGACGGGCTGGTGAAGCGCACCCAGCTGCACGCCATTCCCCACGACGTGCCCGGCCACGACAACGACCTCAACGAGAAGCTGGATGCGCTCGTGCGCCGCGCCACGGACGATCCCGACGTGGAGATCTGCGTGTTCGGCGGCCGGTGGGGGCCGGAGCAGGAGCGAGACGCCGTGTTCCGCTTTTCACCCGGCAACGGCCTGCACGACATCCACATGAACCAGGGCACGCCGCGCAACGAGCGCCACGCCCACGACAACGGCACCTGGCAGGACGGCGCCGTGTTCCTGCACCTCAAGGACGAGCGCCGCTGGGTGGGCGTGTACCTGGCGTTCCAGGCGCAGCAGTGGCACACGGACGACCGCACGGGCCACCCCGCGGCGGACATCCCCACCCACCGTCCGCACCACGGCCGCCACCCGGGGCAGCACGCGCAGCCCTCGCGCCGCACGGCCCCGCCGCCACCGAAGCGGGTGAGCGTGGGCGAGGGCGTGCGCATCGCCGCCGCCGAGATCAACCCCGCGGGCGACGACCGCGGCTTGGAGACCGTCACGCTGCACAACACCACGGACGCGCCGGTGACGGTGGACGGCTGGACGCTGGACAACGGCGAGGACGCGCAGCACACGCTTGCGGGGCAGATCGCGCCGGACGCGCGCATGACGGTGCGGCTGCCCGTGGACGTGGCGCTGAGCAATCGCGGCGGCACCATCCTGCTGCTGAATGCCGCCGGCCAGCCCGTGGACGGCGTCACCTACAGCCGCGACCACGCCCGCGACGAGGGCCGCACGATCCGGTTCTGATGGCAAAGCACCAGAAGCTGCTCATGCGAGTTCTTAGCGGTGCCTCGGATGCGGGCATCGCGTTCGACTCTTTGTGTTCGATGCTGCTCTGGCTGGGCTTTCAGGAGCGGATTCGAGGGAGCCATCACATCTTTACAAGAACCGGCTACCGGAGATCTTGAATCTGCAACCGAACGGCTCGATGGCTAAAGCGATCAGGTCAAGCAGGTTCGCAACGTCATCCTCGCACACCGCCTGGGAGTGGATCCCGATGATACCTGAGTATCGCTACGAAGTGATCATCTATTGGAGCGAGGAAGACAGCGCCTTCATTGCCGAAGTGCCGGAGCTGCCGGGCTGCGCCGCGGATGGGGCGACCTACGCGGAGGCGATCGCCAACGTCCAGATGATCATCGGGGAGTGGATCGAAGTGGCCCAGGAGCTCGGGCGGCCCATTCCCGAGCCGCGCGGCCGGTTGCTCTTCGCATAAAGCCCGTTCGCGACGTTCGCGCAACGAAAAGCAGCCGGTGCACGGGATGCCGTGCACCGGCTGCTTCGTTCATCCATCCAACCCGCCCGAAACCCTACTTCGTGCCGAAGTCGACCGTGGGGGCCTGGTCGGCGTTGGCGGGCGCCTGGTAGGGCGTCTTGCGATCCGCGCCGCTCGCCCGGGCCGTGATGACCTGCGGGAAGCTGCGGATGTAGGTGTTGTACTGCTGCACCGACTCGTTGTAGTCCGACCGGGCGCGGGCGATCTTGTTCTCGCTCTCCGCCAGCTGGTCCTGCAGCGCCGTAAAGTTGGCCGTGGCCCGCAGCTCCGGGTAGGCCTCCACGGCGATGTTCAGGTACGTGCCGATCTGCCGCGTGACGGCCGCGTCGGCCTGCTGCATCTGCTCCACGTTGTTGCTCTGCACGGCGGAGGTCAGCTGCTGCTGCGACTGCGCCAGCTGCTGCTCGGCCGCGGGAAGCTGCCCGGCGCGGGCACGGGCCACGTCGGTGTACGTGCCGCGCTCGAACTCCGCCGCGCCCTTTACGGTCGACACGAGGTTTGGGATCAGCTGGTTCCGGTTCTGCAGCTGCACGCCGATGTTGCTGCGCGCCTGCTCGGCGCGCTCGTCCAGCTCCTGGATGCGGTTGTAGCCGCATCCGCCCAGGGACAGCGCCAGCGTCAGCGCCAGCGTCGGCGCAATCAGGCTCTTGGCCCGCATCGTTCTCCTCCGGAGGACAGGTTCGGGTAGATCGTTCATCATCCACGAAAACAGTACGGCGGGGCGCATCATCCGCCGCCGTGCACCAGCCGGTCCACGTGCTCCACCACGCGCGACACGGCGTCCAGGTAGCCGACCACCACCGGCGAATCGGCCCGCGGGCGCAGCGGCTGCCCGCTGGTCCGCGCCCGGTGAATCTCCAGCAGGGGCGCGGGGTCGAACCCCACCTTTTGCCCCACCTGCCGCACCACGGCCTCCGCATCGCGCTCGCCGGCGCCGCCGGACAGGCGCAGCACCGTGCGGAACAGGACCAGGAAGGTGCTGAACGAACGCTGCAGCAGCGCCCCCAGCTCCTCCGGCTTTTCGGCGTTGAGCAGGTAGCGTTCCCGCAGCTGGATCTGCTTGCCCTTGAGCTCGCGCTCGCACTGCAGCCGCAGGTCCTCGGGGCGCACCTCCAGCCCCGCGAACGGGTCCTCCCCCACCAGCGTGAGGTGCGCGTCGCGGATGTCGGCCACCTCGATGGCCCACACGTCCGTGGAGCGCCGCCACTCCTCCGCCGAGAGCAGGAGGGGAGGGGCGTTGCCCTCCGCCACCCACGCGCGGGCCAGCTCGCCCGCCGCCCGCAGCGCCGCCGGCGTCACCTGGCGCAGCAGCACCAGCACGTTCAGGTCCGAGACGCCGGGCCGGTACTCGCCGCGCGCCGCGGAGCCGTACAGCACCACCGACACCACGTCCCCGTCGAACACGCCCTCGAGCGCCCACGCGAACCGCTGCGCCCGTTCCAGCTCTGGGGGCATCGTGCCCCGGTCGTCATTGGTCACCAGTCTCCTCCCGCGCCGCCGCCCCCGAATCCGCCGCCACCGCCGAATCCGCCGAATCCACCCCCGCCGTCACCGCCGCCGCCCCATCCGCCGCCGCCACCCCCCCCGCCCATGGGGAAGGGGATGATGATGGGAATCCCGAAGCCGCCGCGCCTGCGCCGTCCTCCGCCTCCCCCTCCACCCCGAAAGAGGTTGAAGAGGATGATCATCAGGATGATGACGAAGATGAAGCTGCCGCCGCCTCCGCCTCCCCCCGAGGGACGCCGGCGGTCTTCCGGATAGGCTTCGCGCGGGGGCAGGGGGGCCCCGCCGCCGTCCAGGGTGAAGTTGAACTCCTCCGCGTACTCCTGCGCCAGCCCCTGCACCCCGCGCAGGATGCCCTGCCCCGGCTGTGTGTCGAGCAGGGGCACCATCAGCTCGCGGCCAATGCGCCCCGCCTCGGCCGCCGTGACGAAGGTGTTGGTGCCCTCCCCCGTCTCCACGCGCCACTTGCGGTCCTGCATGGAGACCAGGATGACGGAGCCCGTGTTGCGCACGGTGCTCCCCGGCTGCCCCATGGCGCCGATCTCCCACTCGCGCCCAATGCGCAGCGCCACGTCCGACGCGGCCTCGCCTTCCAGCGACGGCAGCGTGACGACGACGATCTCGCCGCCGCCGGACTTGGTGCGCACCTCGTCGATGACCGCCGTGATGGCGGCCTCGTCGCCTGGCGAGATGACGTTGGCGAAGTCGTTTACGTAGCCGGTGGGCCGCGGGATCTGCACCTGCGCGGCGGCCGGGGCCGCCGCGAGCGTCGCAAATCCCAGCGCGCACGCCAGCCGCCGCGCCGCACGGCGCGCCGCTTGCGAAACCCCGCCCCGGTGCCGGTTGCCGCGAGCGCGTCTGCGTTCGTCCGGCCTGCTGATCCGTCCCATTCCTCCCGGAGCGCGTGGATGAAGCGTCTGCTGCTGTTGGCCGCCTGCCTGGCGGCCGCCGGATGCAGCGACTCGACGGTGGTGGTGCATGCCCGTCTGGCCGAAAGCGGCCAGCCCGTGGCAGACCTTCCCGTCTGGGTCCTTCCGTACGACCGCCAGGCCCTGATGGATTCACTGGCCGAAGAGGCCGGTGAGCCCGAGCCGGGGATCCCTGCTCCCCTCATTACGCAACTCGAGGGCCTGACGGCGCGCGAGCGGCAGCTGGCGGCCTCCGGCGATCCCCGTTTGCCGGCGTTTCGCGCGCAGCGGATGGCCGTGCAGAAGCAGATGGATTCCATCCGCGTGGCGCGCCGCCGCTGGCGTGAGAAGACCTTTGCCGACTTCGACAGCCTGGCGGATGCACGGCAGACGGAGCTGGGCGCCACCGCCTCCGTGGACACCACGGATGCGAAGGGGCTGGCGCGGATCAGCGCGGGTGAGGGCCGGGTGTGGGTGTGGGCCGCCTACGTGCTGCCGGACGTGACGCTGGAGTGGAACGTCCCCGTGACCGTGCGCGGCGACAGCACCACCGTGGAGCTCACGCGCGAGAACGCCAGGGAGCGGCGGTTCTACTGACTGAGGTCGGCGGGGGAAAAGGGGCTGCGAGTACCGTGGGATTCGCGGAAATCAGCCCGTCTACAGCGGGCGGCGTGGCCCCGTCCGGCGAGCGAGCGTGAGCCTGGACGAGGCTTCGCCGCTTCGATGAGATCATCGAATCCGAAAAAGAAAAAATTCTCACACAGAGGAACAGGGGAACAGGGAACAGAGAACGGCAGTTCCTCCCCTGTTCCCCCTGTTCCTCTGTGTGAGACCACTTTTCAGACCTGGCATGACCGCAGGCACCGACAAACGAACGGGGACACACGATTCTGCCGTGTGTCCCCCGTTCTGGCTCTGGAGCGGATCCTCCTTCAGCCCTTCCCATCCCTCCACCTTCACCCATCCACCCACACCGATCAAGGCGGCGCGTCGGCGGGCGGAGGCGGCGGGGGCTCGCCGGTGGGCGTGGACAGCTCGCCGGGGCCGGGCTCCTCACCCGCGGGCGGCGGGTCCTCCAGCTCCAGGTCCTGCGGCGGCGGCCGGCCGTACTCCCATCGGCGCCGGGCCTCCAGCAGGATCTGCCGGCTGCGGCGGTCCAGGTTCAGCAGCAGCGGGTCGCGCCGCACGGGCTCCCACGCGCCGCGGATCGTCCACGTGCGCGTGGCCTCGTACTCCATGCTGAACCCGAAGCGCGGCTGGCTCAGGATGTCAACGATCTCCATCACCGCGAAAAAGTCGTCGAACACCTCCTTGCCGAACTCCAGCGACGCGAACGCGAAGATGTCGCTGCCGATGCTGCCGATGCCCCCGCCCAGCCCGGAGCTGGCCGGCCGCCCCCGCAGCCGGACGTAGTCGAACACGCCCAGCTCGGCGAACACCTCCTCGATGCCGCTGGTGAGGGCGCCGCCCAGCAGCTGCTCCAGGATGATGCCCTGCGTGAACTCCTGCGGGATGTTCGCCAGCTCCGCGCTCCGCCGCCCGAAGACGAGCAGGGTGAGCAGCTCGGACTGCGGCAGCGGCGGGCGCGTGTCGCTGCTGAGCGCCAGCGTGGGCTGCTGCAGGGTGCCGCCCAGCTGCACCAGCACGCCGATGTCGGGGCTGCCTGCCTCGCGGCTGCGCACCTCGTACCGGGCCAGGATGTTGATGCGCGGATTGAGCTCGGGCGTGCCCGCGAAGCTCACCGTGCCCTGCTCGATCTCGAACTCGCGCTCGATGGGGCCCACGCGCAGGGCGTACGTCCCGCGCTCGGCCTGCACGTCGCCGTAGATGCGCGGCTGCCCGCCCGCCTCGTACACGGTGAGCGGCTCGCTCCCCGTACTGATCTGGATGCGCGCGTCCTCGCTCTCCAGCCACACGCTCTCGCCGATCCCCACCCGCACGTCGCGGGGAATGAGCCCGCCGAACAGCCCCGTCGCGGTGGCCAGCGAGGCGGAGACGGTGTCCGCCCCCAGCGCGCCCACGTCCACGTCCACGATGTCGGCCTCGGCCTGCTCGCCGAACTCGGGGATCTGGATGACGCCGTCCTCGATGGTGATCTCGCCCGAGAGCTCCGCCCGGGGAAGCCGGCCCGTCACGCGCAGGTTGGCGTCGGCCTCCAGCTCGGCCAGGTCGGGGTTGTCGATCGCCTGGAAGTTGTCCAGCACCACCTGCAGGTCCACGGCCGGGCTCTGCCCCTGGTCCAGCAGCACCTCGCCCGTCACCTGCGCCAGGCCGCGGTCGCCCGTGTGCGCGGTCGCCCGCTCCACGACGATCCGTTCGCCGTCCAGCCGCAGCGCCGCGTCGATGCGCTCCCACCGCACCCCCAGGGGCACGATGGTGAGCGCCCCCGCCAGCCCGGCGGAGCCCGCCACGCGCGGCTGGTTGAGCGTCCCCGTGATGTCCACCTGCGCCACCGCCGTCCCCTCGCCGTCCGCCAGCATCGTCGGCACGGCGGCGGAGACCAGGGCCAGGGGCAGCTCGTGCGCGTGGAGGGTGGCCGTGAGCGGGTCGTCTCGCAGCAGCTCGAACTTCGGCACCAGCCCGCCGAGCGTGAGGTTCATGGGCACGCGGGCCTGCGCGTCCACGATGGTGTCGCCGGCCAGGAACAGGTTGGCGTCCAGGGCGAACACCCGCGCCGCGTACTCGCCGCGCACGGCCACGCTGTCCGCCGCGAAGTCGCCGTAGGTCAGCGAGTCCACGGCCGCGTTCAGCACCAGCCGCGGCTCCGTCACGGGGCCCATGATGCTGGCGTCCAGGGCCACGGTGCCGCCCAGCTCCGGGAGCGTGGGCATCAATTGCCGCAGCTCCGCCAGGCTGATGCCGCCGGCGCGCACGGCGAGGTCGGCGTTCCCGCTCGCCGGCAGCGTGCCGTTGGCCTCGATGAAGCCCGTGCCGGCGCCGCTGCGCTCCAGCCGCAGGTTCTGCACGACCACGCCGCCGTCGGAGCGGGCCAGGCGCGCCTCGGGGACGGCCAGCGTCCAGTGCACGTCGCGCAGGCGCAGGTCCATGTCGCGCAGCAGCACGCCCGTGGGCGTGAGCCCCTCCAGCTCCAGGATGCCGCTGGCCCGCAGGTCGGTGTTGGCGTCCTTGCGCAGGTCGATGCCGAACGAGGCCGCCTCGGGCGCCAGGTTGGCCTCCAGGGCCACGGCGCGGAACGTCTGCGTCCCCAGCGCCAGCCCCTCGCCGTTCAGGTTCAGGTTCCCCGTCCAGATGGCCGGCCCCTTCTGCAGCCGGGCGTCGAACGCCAGCGCATCCGCCGCGTACGTCTGCCAGCGCAGCCCGCTGCCGCGGCCGTTGATGGCCACCTCGGGAAAGCGGAGCGTGCCGCCCACCCAGCCGCTGGCCTGCAGCGCCCCCGCGACCTCCGGGTCGAACGCGCCCGCCGGGGGCAGCAGCGCGCCCAGCACGCCCAGGTTGGGCGCATCCACCGTAAAGCGCAGCACCTCGGGCGCGGGCGAGGTCAGTCCCAGCGCGCCCGACGCCTCCAGCCGCGCGCCGCGCACGGCCAGGGTGAGGGCCTGGATGCGCAGGATCCCCTCCCCCGCCGTCATCCGCACCGTCCCCGTCTCGATGGGCACGCCGCCCACGGTGGACCCCGGCGCCGCGTCGAACGCAACGCGTCCGGCGAAGGTCTCCGGCGTGGTCCCCTGCCCCTCGACGTCGACCGTCCCCGTCAGGCGCGTGTCCGGCAGGGTGGCCATCCCCGGCAGGGCGGACAGGTCCAGCCCCTGGATGCGGCCGCTGACGGCATACGTGGGCACCGTGCCGGGGCGGAAGAAGCCCTCCACGTCGAACATCCCCTGCGGGCCGGTGAGCGCCACGTCGAACCGGTACGGCTGCCGCCCCCCGCCGCTGACGGCGATGGGGCCGGAGACCGGTCCGGGCAGCAGCCCCGGCTGCCCCACCAGCGCGCCGATGCGGAAGTTGTCCACCTGGCCGGCCACGTCGAACTGGTACGGGTCCGTCCCCGCCTTGCGGACGGACCCCGCCAGGTTGAAGCTGCCGCCGCCCTGCGTCATGTCCACGGCGAAACGGAAGTCCGTCGCCGCGCCGCGCGCGTTGAAGCTGCCGGTGAGCGGGCCCTCCAGGGGCACGTCGCCCGCCAGCACGCCCGCGGCGCGGAACGCCTGCAGCCGGCCGGACACGTCGAAGCGGAGGGGATCGCCCATCCGCAGCGACCCGCCCATGGCGATGCCCCCCGCGGCGCCCGCCAGGTCCACGTCGAAGCGCACGTCGTCGCCCACGCCGCTGGCCGTGATGGGGCCGCTGAGGGTGGCCGTGCGGAAGGGGAGCGTGGGGAACAGTTCCGTGAACGTGGCCAGCGCCAGGGGCTGCGCGCGGGCGCTGAGCTCCCAGCGGGGCGTCGTGCCCCCCTGCCAGCGGCCGGCGAGCCCGCGCAGCACCGTCTCCGGCGCGTCGCCCACGGCGTAGGTCAGGTCGCCGTCCTCCAGCCGCAGGTCCGCCGGCGTGCCGCTGACCGTGGCCGCGCCCGTGAGCGTGCCGCGCATCCACGCCGCCGGCTGCTCCTGCATGGCCGCCAGGTGCTCCAGCCGCAGCGGCCGCGCCTCCACGCGCAGCCCGGAGAAGCGCACCATGCTCTCCGCGTTCGGCGTCCAGCGGACCAATCCCGCCGCGGCCACCACGGAGGGCGCCCCCCCCGTCTGGTTGCGCGGCGTCAGGCTGGCCGTCAGGTCCAGGCGCAGGGGCCCGCCCTGCCCCGCCTCCAGCACGTCCAGGCTGGCGATCTCCCCCCGCACGGTGCCCACGAGGGGGAGCTTCTCGACGTAGCCCAGCTCTTCCAGGTTGGTGAGGACGAGCGGATCGAGCGAGATGCGCGTGTCGCT
>DASQZE010000523.1:0-9321 GCA_035638875.1 Longimicrobium sp. | reverse complement strand
CTCACGCGGCGAGAAACGACACGCTGAGCGGTTCTGGAACGGTTTCCCCATGCTCCAGTCGTTCGGCTAACACACGGAGAGCCAGTGCCTGCACCTTCGCGACTGCATTGGCACGGTCAGAGCCGTACACCATGACGCCCGGCAGGTCGGGCACCTCCGCGATCCACCGGCCGTCCTCCTCGCGCTCGATCTCGATTTGAAAGTACATCGGGAACCTCATCACGGGGGCACGCGGACTTCTTGACGCACGAAACATCGCCAGAAACGGCGATGGGAGCAAGCGTGCCCGACCCGCTGGTGGGAGGTGCGCGATGCCGCGGGCGAGCTGGTGTGCCTGACCGTCTACCGCCGCGGCGCGCGCGAGCTGGTGCGCCGGCTGAGCTTGACGGCGGCGTGAGGCGAGAACGGCAGCCGCGGGCGGAAGCGTCCGCGGCTGCCGTAACCCTCTGCTGCAATGCGTACCGGCCTACCTGCGCAGGCGAGGAGCCGGACGCCCGTGATCAACGCAGATGCGACAGCTACAGGCCTGCTTTCCCGTGTAGTGGCGGATGCCGACGAGCCTTCCAGCCGCTCGGTCAAAGCGGTCATAGAAGCGGTCGAGCAGGTCCGTTTCGCCGTTCTCGAAGTTGCGCCGAACCGCGTACGCACAGAGATCGGCCAGCTGAACCATCGAAGTGAGCCGGCTATCTACGAACAGCGGTGTCTCGACCAGCCTGCTCACCCGGCTGTAGGTCGTGCCTCGCGTGTGGTACTTTCGCGCGAGCTGCGTCAGACGCCGCGCCGTGGTCTCGTTCTGATCCTGTACGATGAGGCCTACCTCGATCTCCTGCCTTTCCAGGTAGTGGTGAAAACGCGTCACCACCTGCTCGAACGCATGCTCGAGGATGCGGTCCTCATCGCCGGCGTTGGCGGCCTTTCGTTGAGCATCCGCGAATATCACGGTATCTGCCCAACTCCCGATCTTGTCCGCCGCCGTACGTAAGATGTCCAGCCGCTCGTCATGCGTCAGATGGACATAGGCCAGCGTCTTCTCATAGTTCTTCGCGAGTTGCTTGACCGCCTGGGTTCCGCGAATCGCGGCCTTGGCGATGTCCTGCTTGCGCTCATGCAGCACCGCCCGCTTTCGGGCGTCTGGATCCAGACTCACGAAATCGGGGATCCGCTCCTGCTCCGGATACATCCGTGCCATCCACGCCGTATGAATCTCGCCGTAGAAGTTGCGCGCGTTCAGAATCTCCGCGATCTCCGCATCCTTGTCTCGCCACGTCGTCGCCGGGATCGCGAGACCCAAGAGCACAAAATACGCGGTAGTGCCGGCATTCTTCTGAGGAACACCAGATTCATCCAGGTAGCAGATGTACATCGGCGTCTGGGGAGATTTTGGGCAAAGAAAAAGCGTCTGGGGCGGGACCATTAGGTCCTGCACGAGACGCTAGCGTCTCACCCAGACACGCTCAAACAATAGTACATCCCAGGAGAAAACGCAAGCGCAAACCGTTACGGATACCGATGCCCTCGGCACAAAACGCTGGCTGTTCCTCCCCGCTCATGCCCTGGCATACACCATCGCCAAGCAGGACAACAGCCGCTGGGAGGTGCGCGACGCCGCGGGCGAGTTGGTGTGCGTGACCGTCTACCGCCGCGGCGCGCGCGAGGTGGTGCGCCGGCTGAGTCTGGTCACGGCGTGAGGCGAGAACGGCAGCCGCGGGCGGGTCCGCGGCTGCCGCTCATCTTGCGCGCGCTCTCCACAGCGGCGTCAGCCGATGAGTTCGGTCAACCCATCCACCACGCGCGCGAGTTCCTCGGGAGACGCGGAGCCAACGAGGTCCCCTACACGCTCCACGGCGAGCGTCCGGATCTGGCTGATCTTGACCCAGGACTGCTTCGGCAGATCGCCAGACGCAAGCTCCAGCGTCAGCGGATAAGGCGCTCGCTGCGGCTGGCTTGTGACCGCGACGGCGATCACCGTCCCGGAGCGGTCGTTGAACACGTCCGCGCTCAGGATCAGCACGGGGCGGCGTCCTGCCTGCTCACGCCCACGCACCGGATCCAGATCAGCCCACCGGATCTCCCCTCGCCGAATCCGCACGGATCAGTACTCGGGCCAGGTATGGAGATCGGCCGCCAGCCCCTCTTCCGCAAGCGCGCGCTCCTCGAGCGGGTCGAGCATGGCACACGCCTCCGCCAGGCGAGTGCGCCGCATCCGCACGAGCTGCTCCGATACCGCAGCCTCAATGGCCTGGCTGCGGTTCGCGAACCGGTGCTGGCGCACCAGCGCGTCTACCTGGTCGAGGAGTCCGGCCTCCAGCGTGACGGCGACTTTGGTCTTTGGCATGGTAGGACAATACATCATACCGCTATCGACGTCAAGACGGACGACACGCGAAAGCACAGCTGACGGGAAGTGCGCGATGCCGCGGGCGAGCTGGTGTGCCTGACCGTCTACCGCCGCGGCGCGCGCGAGGTGGTGCGCCGGCTGAGCCTGGCCACGGCGTGAGCGAACACGGCAGTCGCGGGCATCAGCGTCCGTGGCTGCCGTAACCCTCTGCAGCCATGCGTATTGGTCTACCTGCGCAGGCGAGGAGCCGGACGGCCGTGATCAACGCAGATGCGACAGCTGCAGGCCTGCTCACCCGTGTAATGGCGGATGCCGACGAGCCGTCCAGCCGCTCGGTCGAACCGGTCATAAAGTAGAGAGAACAAGTCCGCCGGGCCGCAACGTGCGAGACTGAGCGAGCGGCTGAGCGCCGCAGCCGCACTCCCCTCCATGCAACCATCCGCGCGCCCCCGCGCCACTCAAGCGTGACCGAGAGCCGAAGCCACGGAAAGGCCGAGTGCGTCACCGGTGTGGACCCGGCCTCTCGCCGTCGGCTCTCCCGCGTTCGCAGGTGAGTGACGATTCGGTTAGGGCATCCGCCGGGAGCGCGCGCCGGCCTTGCTGATCGGCCGCGGTGCGCGCATCCGTAAGCCACGGCGCTGCTTCGCGGCGGGAAACTCGTCGCGAGATTTCGACATCACAACATGCCTCCTCCATTGATGATGGTTCGCATTGCGGCCGCCGCGGCGGTCCTGACGGCGCTCTCATCGCCGTTCGCCAGCGCCCAGTCCCCCGTACGCTACACGGTCAGCCCCGTGATGACGAATGCCGGGCTGGGCGGGCTGGCGGTGGAGATCCGGTTCGACGGCGACCCGGACGGCGAAACGGTGCTGGAGCTGCCCGGAAAGTGGGCCGGCACCGACTCGCTCTGGCAGTACGTGGAGGAGGTGCGGGTGGAAGGCGCCGTCTCCGTCCGCCAGGAGCACGAGGAGGCACGCGTCATCAGCCATGCGCCGGGGGCTGCGCTGACGGTGCGGTACCGGGTGCGCTCGGCGTACCCGGAGGAGCCCGCGTTCGCCTACGAAAAGGCGCGGCCGGTAATCCTTCCCGGCTGGTTCTTCGTTCACGGCGAAGGCGTCTTCGCCGCGCCGGAGGGGCGGGAGACGACACCCGCGCGGTTCGCGTGGAGCGGGTTCCCGGCGGAGTGGAAGATCGCGTCGGACCTGGACCACCTGGCGGGGGCGCGGCCCGGGACGGTCACGGACGTGGTGGAGAGCGTGTCCATCGGCGCGCCGGACCTCGACGTGGCGCAACGCGACGTGGACGGCGCACCGCTGCGGGTGGCGATGCGCGGGCAGTGGGAGTTTACCGCCGAGGCGTTCGCGGACGCGCTGGCGGGGGTGATGCGGGCAGAGAACGCGCTCTGGGGAGACCCGGGGCGGCCGTTCGTAGTGCCGCTGGCGGGGATGGGAGGAACGGGGCCGGGGATCTCGTCCACCGGTACGGGGCGGACCGACGGATTTTCCGTCGCGTCCACCACCGGGTATCCCCTGGCGGGCGCATCGCGGTTCCTGGCGCACGAGTACATGCACACGTGGATCGGCAGGGAGATCGGCGGCCAGCCGGAGGGCGACGGGGCGAGCGCGTTCTGGATCACCGAGGGCTTCGCCGATTTCTACGCCGGGCGCGCCCTGCTCCGCGCTGGCCAGTGGACGCCCGTGGAGTTCCTGGCGGAGCTGAACCGGGTGCTGATGCGAAACGCCAGCTCGCCGGTGGCGACGATACCGAACTCCGCCATCGCGGAGCGGTTCTGGAGCGACAACAACGTGCAGCAGCTTCCCTACGACCGCGGGCACCTGTTCGCGCTGATGCTGGACCACCGCATCCGCACGCACACGGTGGGACGCGCGAACCTGGACGACGTGATGGTCGCCCAGCGCGCGCTCGCCGGCCGCAACGCCCAGGCGGGAACGGGCGTGGATGCCGCGGCGCTCTTTCCCGTCGTCGTGCGGCAGGAACTGGGGCTGGACCTGTCGCCGGAGCTCGCCCGCCACGTGGAACGCGGCGAGCCCGTCGTGCTGCCGGCGGATCTGTTCGGCACCTGCGCGCGTGTGGAATCGGTGACGCAGCCCACGTTTGACAGGGGCTTCGATGCGCGCGCAACGGCGGCGGTGGGCAATGTACTCACGGGCGTGGATCCCACGTCACCGGCGTACGCGGCGGGCATGCGCAACGGAATGCGTCTGCTGCGTCGCGAGGCCGGCGAGATCGGCAATGCCGCGGTCGAGCTCGCGTACGTGGTGATGGATGGTGATACCGAGCACGTGATCCGCTACCGGCCGGCGGGCAAGGGCCAGATCACCTTTCAGCGGATCGTGCCGACGTCGATCGCCACATCCGTGGAGTGCATCCGCACGATGAGCGGGGGCACTGATCGGGGAAGGGCGTGAGCATCGATGTCCATTCGGCTACGACGCCGCGCGCCAGGCCCTGCACCGCGACGGCGCGCGCGAGGTGTGCGCCGGCTGAGCCTGGCCCCGGCGTGAGGCGGGAACGGCAGCCGCAGACGGGAGCGTCTGCAGCTGCCGTTCTTCACTCCGGACCAATCAGCAGACGCAGCGGGGAATGCTGCAGTCCCAGCACGTGTCCTCATCGCAGGTCATGCAGAAGGTATCACCCGGGCGTGAAACCATATGTGCATCGACACTGCCCTGCGTCCTGGCGCCCCCGGCCGTCGAGAACGACTCCACTTTGACCGCGTCCACATCCAGCCCGAATCTTCTTCATGGCTAGTCTCCCTGCAATTGAATGAATGCAACAACCCGCCAAAGACGGGCACAGCCGCGCGCCGCATAATGATGCCGCATAAGGGATGAAGGCGGGCCCTTTGCGCTCGCCGCGGCCGGTCACCTGCGGCTGCCGAAGCATCACCTCCCCTACTGCACAATCATTTCAAGATGTAAATTACGGCAAACCGGCACCCAGGCGCGTCACCCGACCGAAGGATCCAACCATGAAGTGCAAGGCCGTACCCGCCGCCATCCTGGGACTGCTGATGATCCTGGCCGCCGGGGTGCCGCTCGGCGCGCAGGCGGGCCCGCAGTCCGGGCTGGACTGGACGCGCGTCACGGAACACGACCTGGACGTCGCGTCCGTGTTCCTGACGGCGCGCGACCGGGGCCTGCGCGCGGCGCTGGACACCATGCAGCAGCTCGCCACGCGCGACCCGTTGATGCGCGCGAAAGGACACCAGCTGGCGCATGGCGTGGGCCGGTACGCCATGGAGAAGCGAAAGGACCTGGCCCTGATCGGGGAGTGCACGCCGCAGTTCCAGTCGGGGTGCTTTCACGGCGTGATGGAGGGCTACTTTCTGCAGGGCGGAACCATCGACGGTGCATCCGTGGGAAGCGTCTGCGCGGGGCGGGGCGCCCGCGGCTTCGAGCGGATGGAGTGCTGGCACGGCCTGGGGCACGGCCTGTTGGTGCACCACGCGGGCGACTTCAGGCAGGCGCTCACCCTCTGCGACGCGCTGGAGGCGGCCCAGCCCCGGCGCGAGTGCCAGGACGGCATCTTCATGGAACGCGCCATCCGCGCCATCGGGGCAACCCCCATCAACGCCGGCGACGGGCCGGGCATTGGCCACGCGCACGGCGCGGAAGGCCACGAGGGTCACGCGGCGGCCAGCCGCTCCGCGCAGCCGCAGGGTGGAATCGGGCGGATCACGGCCAAGCTTGCCGGGGAGAGGGAGCGCGCGCAGCTGTGCAGCGGGCTGGATGAGGACCACCAGCCGTCGTGCTGGGCGTACCAGGCGCTGGTGCTGCTGTGGAAGAACTGGATGAACCCTCCCACCGCGCTCCGCGGCTGCGACGCGGCGCCCGCCGCGGGCGTGGCCAGCTGCTACCAGGGGTTCGGCAAGCAGATGGGGGGCATGACCACCGGCGACGTGCCCAGGATGATCGAGGCCTGCCGGCAGGGAAATCCTGCCCACGTGACGGACTGCGTGCTGGGCGGCGTGGAGTACTTCACGGACCTGGACTGGAACATCGAGCCCGGCATCGCCTTCTGCCGCCAGGTGCCGGACGGTTCCAAGCCCCGCTGCTACGAGATGATCGGCGCCCGGCTCACGCTGGCCAACACGGACCCGGAGCCGGTGCGCGCCGCCTGCCGGCAGGTGGAGCCCGCCTACGTCCGCGCCTGCCTGGCTGGAGCAGGGACGCCGGAACGCTGAACCCTGCTCCCCATCCGCCGCCTTGGTTCCCGCGGGCAACCCCGTGTGCCTGGCCGTCTGCCGCCGCGAGGCGCGAGAGGTGGTGCGCCCGCTGAGCGTGGCCACGACGTGAGCGACGGGGCCCAGCTGTCCATCACACCTGAAACGCACAACGGCCTCACCGATTCCGCGGTGAGGCCGTCTTTGGTTTTGCGCCGCGCAACGCCGACGCGCTGCTCAGCGAGTGAGGGGCGCGAGCCACATCACGGACCGCGCGCCCTGCCTCACCCAGCGGCGTCGTAGGCGCGGCGCAGCACGGTGAGGACCTCGGCGTCGAGGTCGGCGGGCGAGGAGAGGGCGACGGCATACTGGCACATGCCGCCGGGCTTCTGCGCCACGATGCGCTCGCTCCCCACGTCGTCCTTGAGGTTGATGCCCAGCTCGGCACGGTCGGCGGTCCTGGGGCCCAGCATGGCGAACTGCTTTTTGCGGCGCAGGGCGACGTAGGCTTTCTTGGGCGCGACCTCGAAGTCGCCCCACGGCTGGATGGCCGCCATCAGGGCATCGTGGATGGAACGGAGGTGCGCCTTCTTGCCCGTGTAGATGCCGGCCAGCGGGTCGGCGGCGGCGTCACCGGACGCGGGGGCGGCGCCCTTTTCGCCCGCCGCGAAGTGCGCCAGTGCGTTGGCGTCGCCGTAGCCCAGTGCGTACGTCTCCATCAGCCAGGTGCGCACCTCGCCGTGCTTCGTCCTGCCGGACGCGGCGATCGCGGTGCGCAACACGGCGAGATCCTGGCCCGTTTTGGCTTCGATGTTTCGCAGTTGGGTGGCGTTCGCCTGTTCGGGACTGCTCATCTGCACCTGTTCGGGAAGGCCGGTCGGGAGGGATGGAAAGGGATGCTTCGCTGATGGCCCCGGAACTGGCCGTTACTTCGCCAGGAAGACAGCGCCGGCCTCACATACGGGACGACACCACCGCGGCCGCCCGCTGGCGCAAGCTACCCGGCCTGCGCGGCGAGGGTCAAGCGAATCGAGATCGCCATCCCCGCAGCCCGGCGAACCGCCCCTCCGCTCCCGACGCCGCCCGCGGACGTGCACGATCGTAAATCGAGCCACTACAATCGCGCGCGGGGTCTGGTTGTTCGAAATCCGGCGTTCCTCCTTGACTCCGCGCTCGAGTACTAGGATTTGCCGTCACGGCGCGGACGGGTGCGCCGGGACGCCTTCTCCTTCAAACGTCCCGAATCGCCCACCGCAGCAGTCCCTTTCAGAGCGCTCCTCATCAGTCGGTGGCGTTCACGCGTAAGCCAGCGTTCCTGGATCATCCACATGGCGAGGATGAGGATCAGCATCCCTGCAAGTGCCAGCCACACCTGCCACCCCGCGGTGACGGCGCGTCGCATCCCGCTTCCCACCAGGATCATCCCCAGCGCACAGAGCCCGATCGTCGTACGCGGGACACCACGAAAGGGCGGACGCTGATCATGGCCGAACGGGCCGCTGCGTGGCCGAGTGCCCCCATCCGGGGGTGTCGGGTCAGCGTCCAGGTGCATGGTGCAACTGTCGGGTAAGGAGCGCAAAAATGGACAGCAGACCAGGAGGATCCCAGCTGGCGTGAAGCAGAACTCGGCATCTCTCTGTTTGCATCTTCTCTAGCATTTGCAGGGTATTCACACGCCCGTACGCTTTACAGATCGCCATTCGACACTTAGCCTATACCTGTGCACTTCGCCTGAAATGGACACAGACCCAAACAGGGACGAAGCTCAGGGGACCACGGGCCTATCTTGCGTCCCAATCGTCCCCATTTAGTGTCCCGATAGTGGGCAAAGTAGACTGAGACGGGGGGAGCGGCAAGCGGCGATGGATCACCGGATGGTACCCTTGGAGGTGCTACGCGAGTTTGTGCGCAGTCAGGCGGAGCTGAGTTCCATCCGCCACGTGGCCGAGGATGCGGGCGTCGGCAGGTCTACGGTTCACAAGTTCATCACCGCCGGGACCACGCCACACCCACGCGTGCGCAGGCTGCTGTCGTTGTGGTACCTGCGGCGCTTGAGCGGCGTCGACGAGTTGGAGCTGGTTCGCCCATACGTCTCCGCGCTCAAGGTCCTGTTCGGCGACGTGCCGGAGTCTTCGCGCGGACGCGCAATGCTGGCTGTGCTGGATGACGTGGAGCACGCCTACACCTCCGCAGAAGAGGAAACCCCGCCGTGGGTGGAAGTGCTCCGCACGCGCCTGGCCAGGACGCATGACCCGGCCTTGTTGATCTTTCGATGACGAGTAGCCCCGCTCGGTCCGCGAGCGGGGCTACTCATTGCTTCAGGGCTCTGGATGCGTGTGGCCCGTGGCCGCTACGCGGGCCAGACGGTTTGACGGCGGTTCTCGGCCACGCGAGAATGTACGCGCACCCGAACCCGCACATCTTTCCCATGACCACCCTGCCCCGCTCCGCCGTCTTCATCAACGCCGCCGAGGTCGCGGTGTGCACCGGCCCCCCACGCGCGTCCGAGGACGCCGATCCCGCGGGAGTGCTGCACGGCGTGGCCGTCGCGGTGGTGAACGGCACGGTGGAGGCGCTGGGGCCGCAGGACGACGTGCTGGCCGGGCATCCGCACCTGGAGCGGGTGAACTGCGCGGGGATGACGCTCACGCCGGGGTTCGTGGACAGCCACACGCACGCCGTCTTCGGCCGCTACCGCACGGACGAGTACGCGCTACGCTGCACGGGCGTGCCGTACATGGAGATCGCGCGGCGCGGCGGCGGCATCAACGCCTCCGTCCGCGACCTGCGCGCCCGC
>DASQZE010000522.1:0-4307 GCA_035638875.1 Longimicrobium sp. | reverse complement strand
CCGCGTGACCGTGCGCTCCCGCCCCAGGGCGAACGTGGGCGACACCATGGAGAGCTCCGCGCGGTCGCGCACGCGCACCACCGTGGCGTTCTCCGTCTGCGCCAGCGCGCGGACGAAGACCTGCGGGTTGCCGCGGCGGGGGACGGCGATGTCGTAGCTCCCCTTGGCGTCCGTGAACCCGGTCCCCAGCACCGCTCGCGAGGGCGACTGCACGATCTCCACGCGCACGCCCGCGGCCGGCGTGCGCACGGGCGCGTCCAGCTGCAGCCCCGCGCGCGTGACGGGGATCTTCTCGTACAGCACGGTGCCGCGCACGTGGGTGTTCTGCGCGGCGGCGGGGCTCGCGGCCAGCGCCAGCAGCAGGAGCGCGCGCAGGGTGCCGCGCGGTCGCGACGGGTCTCGGGGGATGCAGCGGATCACGGGCGTCGTGGTCGGGGGGGACCGGGAAAGCCGGAAGGGCAGGGGATATGATCAACTGCGACTCCCCGCCGTGTCAACGCGGAGAACCCTCGCCGGGTGCGCATTGTTCCGCGCCGCTCCGTTCCGGCCCCGGCCGTGGTGCTCCATCCAGCCTTCCCGAGGGCGTTTCACACAGCGGTCGCAGAGGCGAAACGACGAGGACCAGAGAAACCCGTTCTTTTCTCTGCGTCCTCGCTTTTGTCCCCGCGTCCTCTGCGTGATGCTGTAAGAGGCCGCGTGCGATTGTAGATTCGGCTTCGGGTGCTCGGCTTACGCGCAGCCGACGCAGGTGAGCTGCCGCGTGCAGGGATGGAAGCGCGTCTCGGGATCGATCGGCAGGGGCTCGGTCACCACGGGATCCGTAACCGGCCCTTCGATGACGGTGTCCGTCCCGGTGTCGGAGAAGTCGATCCGCGAACGACTGCACGTCCAGGGAGTTCAGGTCCAGGCGCATGGTGGCAACCTCGTGTGGATGGGGAAGGAAGGATGCACAAAGCTTAGAGAACGCGACAATCAATCATCTTGTGTCGGTAAACATGGGTAAAAAAGCGCCCCCGCGCTCGGGTCCCGGGGGCGCTCCATCTCTACCCGCTGGCGTGCGGCAACGTCGCCGGACGCTGCCGTCAGCGCACCACCGGCTCCCCGGAGAGGTCGCCGTCCACACGGTCGCGTTGATGGCGTGGTCTTCGAATGCATCGACGCGCGCCCATGCCTTTGTGATGCTGCTGCTCCTGCCAGGGCTCGTGCCGGTTCCGCCGCGGGGTGAGGGGGAGCCGGGGCCGGTCGCTCGGCGCGCGGAGCTTGCTGTCGATGACATCCCCGTCTCCAATCTGCCGCGTCCTTTCCCCTGGGCCCCCTCCCGGAAGGACCGGATGAGGAGGACGAAAGGCGCCTCCGGACACGGGGTCCGGAGGCGCTTGGGCGCAGGCGGCGAGGGATGCGTCGGGCGCAACCGGCGCGGGCAAACCCTAGCAGGTGGTGTTCGCGCTGGGGATGCAGAGGTGGCACTCCGACGGCCCCGTCTCGGTGGGGATGCCGGGGTTGTTGCCGGGCAGGGCGGTATCGAACGAGTCGACCGTCAGGGTGTCGATGTCCAGGCGCATGGCTGATTCTCTCGGGGGATGGATGGATGCCGGTCCACAGGATTTCAATCCGCCGTTTTGCTGATTGTGGCGTATTGTGGTTTTATGGTAGCGGGGCGCCCCCGTTCGCGTCAACTCTCCGATGTGGCGCAAACGCTCCTGCCCGAACGGGATCCGGATGGATCGGCACTCACGGAGAAGCGCCTCCGGGATTGAGTCCCGGAGGCGCTTTGTCGTCCTCATCCCGCCAGTGCGCGACGCAGCGTCAGACGCAGACGGGGCAGGTGATGTTGTACACCGTGCAGGGACGGTCGATGGTCTCCGGCCACGGCTTCGGCTGGCACGCCGGGTCCGTGTTCCCGGTTTCCTTGCAGATGTAGCAGTAGGACTCCGGCCCGCCCTTGCCCGTGTCGAAGGTGATGGGCGCGGCGTCGATGGGCGTGGCGGTCGCGAACGACTCGACCGCGAGTTCGCTGGGATCCAGGCGCATGGTACGCTCCGTCGGTGAGAGGGACGCGGACTTCGGGTCTGGATACGCTACATCCCGACATTTGAAGCGACAAGCATTTTGATGCTGGAAAGGAATCCTCCGCGCGGCGGGGGACGATGATGACGAAGCGCCCCCGGGACCGAGATCCCGGGGGCGCTTCTCCGTCGTCATCCGCCGCGGCGTCCTACTTCTCCGCCATGAACGGGTACTCGAAGGCGTGCGGCGGGGCGAAGGTCTCCTTGATGGTGCGCGGGCTGATCCACCGCACCAGGTTCAGGATGCTTCCCGCCTTGTCGTTCGTCCCGCTGGCCCGCGCGCCGCCGAACGGCTGCTGGCCCACCACCGCGCCCGTGGGCTTGTCGTTGATGTAGAAGTTGCCGGCCGCGTTGCGCAGCATCCGGTCGGCCTGCAGCACCGCCGCGCGGTCGTTGGCGAACACGGCGCCCGTCAGCGCGTACGGGCTCGTGCGGTCCACCAGCTGCAGCGTCTGCTCCCACTCCGCGTCCGGGTACACGTACAGCGTAACGACGGGGCCGAACACCTCCTCGCACATCAGCGTGTACTCCGGGTCCTGCACCTGCACCAGTGTGGGCTGAATGAAGTAGCCCTTGCTGTCGTCGAAGGTGCCGCCCGCCAGGATCTCCACGCCGGGGGCATCCTTGGCGGCCTTGATGTAGCCCGTGATCTTGTCGAACGCCTTCCGGTCGATCACGGCGCCCATGAAGTTGCGGAAGTCCGACACCTCGCCCACGCGGATCTCCTTCATCATCCCCAGCGTGCGCTCCTTGACCTCGGGCCACAGCGACTCGGGGCAGTAGATGCGCGACGCGGCGCTGCACTTTTGCCCCTGGTACTCGTAGCCGCCGCGCACGATGGCCGTGGCGAACGCCACCGGGTCCGCGCTGGGGTGCGCGATGATGAAGTCCTTGCCGCCCGTCTCGCCCACCAGTCGCGGATACGTCTTGTAGCTGTCGATGCGGTCGCCCACCGTCTTCCAGATGGCCTGGAACACGCCGGTGCTGCCCGTGAAGTGGATGCCGGCGAGATTCGGATCGTGCAGCACCGTCTCCGTCATGGGGCCGGGATCGCCCGGCAGGAAGTTGATGACGCCCGCCGGCAGGCCGGCCTCCATCAACAGCTGCATGACGTGCCAGTTGCTGTAGACCGCGCTGGACGCGGGCTTCCACAGCGCCACGTTGCCCAGCATGGCCGGCGCCGTGGGCAGGTTGCCGCCGATGGCGGTGAAGTTGAACGGCGTGACGGCGTAGATGAAGCCTTCCAGCGGCCGGTGGTCCAGCCGGTTCCACATCCCCGGGCCGCTGAACGGCTGCTCGCCGTACAGCTGCTGCGCGAAGTGCGTGTTGAAGCGGAGGAAGTCGATGAACTCGCAGGCGGCGTCGATCTCTGCCTGGTGGGCCGTCTTGCTCTGGCCCAGCATGGTGGCCGCGTTGATGATGGGCCGCCAGCGCGTGGCCAGCAGCTCCGCGGCGCGCTGGAACACGGCCAGGCGGTCCTCCCACGGCCAGTTGCTCCACTCCTTCCACGCATCCAGGGCGGCGGCGATGGCCTGCTTGACCTCGGCGGGGCCGGCCTTGTGGTAGCGGGCCAGCACGTGGCCGTGGTCGTGGGGCATCACGCTGACTTCCGTGTTGCCCGTGCGCACCTCGCGCCCGCCGATGATCAGCGGGATCTCGATCTCCTTGGCCGCCATGCGCGCGTACGCCGCCTTGACCGCCGCCCGCTCCGGCGAGCCCGGCGCGTACGACAGCACCGGCTCGTTGATCGGCAGCGGAACGTTGGGAATGCTATTCATCACCCTCTCCTCGTCGGCTCGTGGTTGCAGCGGCCGGGAAGTTAGGGGGTGGGGCGCGGAGGCGCTACCCGGATCTGCAACACCTGCGCTTCGGATGTACACTTTGCGTGGCAGGCGCTACCATATGGTGTCGGCCAACCGTCACTTATATCGTAATTTGAAGCGTGCTGCTTTCGTGAGTTCACGGATTCGTTGCTGAAGCACGTCTCTGTCGTGTGGGAGTTCAAGAAAGTGTCCCGCGGTACTCAAGGAACTAAACTCGTGCCCATGCGTGAGGTGGAAGCGGAAGAACGTCTCCACAAACCAATGCAGCTGATATAGGTCCTGCCTTATTCATCCCAAATGGAATTCGTGAGTCATAGATAGAAAAAGCCCATGTCGCATCTTCTTGGGTTGCAGTAAGATGGGTGGTGTCTAAGCAACCATCCGTCCACAAGCCCGCGAATCTACGACATGGGTGACT
>DASQZE010000521.1:0-2279 GCA_035638875.1 Longimicrobium sp. | reverse complement strand
GGCTACCGGAACTACGAGGGCGCGCGGCTGGGCCGCGGCTACGCCTTTCGCACGCTGTACGTCCACTCCCTGCGCACGGCGTTCGGCCTGGGGCGCGGCGGGCGGTCGCTCCTGGCTCCGTGGGGGCTGTTCGCCTTCATGCTCCTGCCCGCCATCGTGCAGGTGGTGGTCACGGCCATCAGCGGGGGGCAGGCGGTGCTGGTGAGCTACCACGACTACATGGAGCCCGTTTCCCTGCTGCTGGCGCTGTTCTGCGCCGCGCAGGCACCGGAGCTGGTGAGCCGCGACCAGCACAGCCGGGTGCTGCCCCTGTACTTCAGCCGCGCCCTGCGGCAGCACGACTACGCGGCCGCCAAGCTGCTGGCCATGTGGACGGCCGTGTTCATCCTGATGCTCACCCCGCTGGCCATCATCCTCGCGGGCCGGCTGGCGCTGCCGGCG
This sequence comes from Longimicrobium sp., assembly GCA_035638875.1. Lineage (GTDB taxonomy): Bacteria > Gemmatimonadota > Gemmatimonadetes > Longimicrobiales > Longimicrobiaceae > Longimicrobium. The sequence goes on along the minus strand of DASQZE010000521.1, from coordinate 1,838 downwards.
GACTTCGGGGCGGCCCTGAAGGCGGAATCGAAGGACTTCGTGCCCATCCTGGTCATGCCGCTGGTGTTCGCCCTGGTCATCGGGACGCCCTCCGTCGCCCTGGCGTCGCTGCTGGCGCGGCGGGGGATCGCCAGCGCCATGGTGCTGGGATTGTTCATGCTCACGGTGCCCATCGCCGGCATCCTGCTGCAGGCGGTGGAGGCGCGGTGGGGCGACTACGGCGTGCTCATCAACCCCGTGCTGGCGGCCGGCGGCGCCGTGCTGGCCGTGTTCGGCAAGAAATCGGACGGACTCCTGCAGCAGGCCAACCTGCCGCCGGAAGCGTATGCCGCCGGCGTGGTGCTGTACGGCATCCTGTTCTCGCTCATCCTGTTCAACCGCTACCGGAGGCTCAGCGCATGAGCACGCAGACGCTGGCCCCGCCCGCGGCCGCCGCCCTTCGGCCCGCGTCGGGAAAACCACCCGCGGTGGAGCTGCGCAACGTGTCGCACTGGTACGGCAACGTGGTGGCCGTCAACGACGTGTCGTTCACGCTGGACGGCGGCATCACGGGGCTGCTGGGCCCCAACGGCGCCGGCAAGAGCACGCTGCTGCACATGATGGCCGGCTTCCTGGCCCCGTCCGCGGGCGAGGTGCTCGTGGACGGCAGGCCCGCGTGGAAGAACCCGCAGATGTACCGCTCGCTGGGGCTGGTGCCCGAGCGCGAGGCCGTCTACCCGTTCCTGACCGGCTACGAGTTCGCGCTGATGAACGCGCGGCTGCACGGGCTGCCGGACCCGGAAGGCGCGGCGGAGCGGGCCATGGACACGGTGGACCTGCGCGCGGCCATGCACCGCAAGATCGGTGGATACAGCAAGGGGATGCGGCAGCGCGCCAAGATCGCCGGCGCGCTGGTGCACGACCCCGGCATCCTGCTGCTGGACGAGCCGTTCAACGGGATGGATCCGGGCCAGCGGATGCAGATGCTGGAGCTGCTGCGCGACCTGGCCGCGCGGGGCAACACCATCCTCATCTCCACGCACATCCTGGAGGAGCTGCACGACCTGGCCAACAACGTCCTGGTGGTGGTGGCGGGGCGGCTGGCGGCGTCGGGGCACTTTCGCGAGATCCGCCGGCTGATGACGGACCGCCCGCACACCTTTACCCTTCGCTCCAGCGACGACCGCCGCCTGGCCGCCGCGCTCATGGGCGATGCGTCCGTGCAGGGCCTCGAGCTGGGGGACAAGGGGATGACGGTGCGCACGGCGGAGCGCACGGGCTTCGCGCGGTCGCTCCCCCTGCTGGCCCGCGGCGCCGGGGTCACGCTGTACGAGCTGCAGCCCACCGACGAGTCGCTGGAAAGCGTGTTCTCCTACCTGGTGAAGCGATGAGACACTCCGTCGAGATGACGCTGGCGCGGCTGGCGTTCCGGCAGCTCACGTCCAGCCGGCGGTCGCTGTGGGCCCTGGCCCTGGCGGCCATCCCCGTCCTGCTTGCCCTGGTGACCCGCGCGCAGGACCTTACGCCGGAGACGGCCACGGGCAACTGGATCATCCAGTGGCAGACGCTCACCGTGATCGTGCTGCTGCCCATCGTGGCGCTGGTGGTGGGAACGGGGATCTTTGGCGCCGAGGTGGAGGACGGCACCCTGACCTACGTGCTGGGCAAGCCCGTGGCGCGCTGGCGGATGGTGGTCACGCGCATCGTCGTCGCGGGGCTGGCGACGGCGGCGGTCCTGGTGCCGGCCACGCTCATCTCCGGCCTGGTAGCCCTGGAGGGCAGGGGCCCGGAGGGCCTGGTGCCGGCGCTGGCGGCCGCCGTGGCCGTGGGCGGGTTCGTGTACTGCGCGCTGTTCGTGG
>DASQZE010000520.1:0-4836 GCA_035638875.1 Longimicrobium sp. | reverse complement strand
CGGAAAGGGACAGCGCCGCAGCGTCAAGCTGGGGGTAGGGGGCTCGTGCGCGAAATCATCCGGAAAGCCAGCGCATCCCCCTGCGCCGCCTGAAATTGTGCTGAAAGAGCAATGCTCCCGCCGTGGTGAATAAGCGAGGTTTAAATGAACGGTGTTGCGCCTTCGCGGACTGTCCGTCAGTCGCGATCTGCCGGCGCCGTCCGCTGCGCCCGAGCCGAGGCCGGGTTTACCACCCGCCCAGCGCGAAAATGTCATTCCGGCGGAGCGCACGCCGGCACTCGCCCGTGCACCATCCTTTGCGCGCGACCGAGGAATCTTCTCCGCCGCGTTCGAGCCTCACCGCCGCGACCATTCTCCGCCCGTGCCTCCGCGACCTCCGCGTGAAACAAAGCCGTAAGAGCCGGCCTGAATGAACAAAGCCGCCCCGGTGCACGAGGGGCGGCTTCGTCGGTTCCGGCACGTGGCCGTGGCTCACCCGGCCGCGCGGGCGAGCTCCGCGGGGAACTCTGTCGTCGTGCCGGTGGTGTGCTGGTGCAGCAGCCGCACGTACAGGTCGGCGATGGCCGGCCAGCTGAAGTGCGTGGCCGTGTGCGCGGCCGCCCGGCGCGACGCCTCGGCCCGCAGCGCGCGGTCCGCCCGGTAGCGCAGGACGTGCTGTTCAAAAGCCGCCGCGTTCTCGCTGGGCACCAGGTGCCCGTTCTCGCCCTCGCGGATCACGTCGCTGATGCCCTCCAGGTCCGACGCCAACACGGGCACGCCGCACATCCCCGCCTCAAGCATCACCACGCCGAAGCCCTCGATGTCGCCCTTTACGGCCACGTTGGGCATCACGAACAGGTCCGCGCCGCGGTACAGCTTGCCCAGCATCTCCTCCGCCACTTTGCCCAGCATGCGCACGTTGCGGTGCAGGCCGTGGCGCTCGATGGCTTCCTGGATGCGCGGCGTCATGGGCCCCTCGCCCGTGACCAGGTAGAACACGTCCTTGGGCAGCCGCGGCATCACGGCGTCCGTGAACCACTGGAAGCCCTTGCGCTCCTGGTGCCGCCCCACGCTGACGAGGAGGAGCGCGTCGTCCGGGATCGTCGCCGGCGACTCGCCGATGGCCCGCAGCAGCTCGCGGCGGGCGGCGGCGCGGTCGCGGGGCGCGTTGAACAGCACGTTGTCGGCGCCGCAGGGCACCACGTGCGTGCGCGACGCGGGCAGCCCGCGCTGCAGGCACTCGCGCGCCGTGGCCCGGCTGATGGGAAAGACCACGTCCAGCGACCGCAGCACCTTGTGCACGTACCACTGGTAGCCCACGGTGGGCAGCGTCACGTCGCGCCCCACGGGGACCGCGGCGATGATCGCGCCCGCCTTGCGGATGGCACGCCGCAGCACCGGCGTGAGCGACGCCGTCACCATGGACGAGTGCATCACCACGTCGATGCGCTCGCGCTTCACCACCGCGGGGATCTGCCGCAGCAGGCCGGCCATGTACCCGGGCATGCGGTACGGCGTGGCCTTCCACGACGTCTCCAGCACCAGCGAATGCAGCTCCACCGCCGGGTGCGCCGCCAGCGCGGCGTGCAGCCCCTGCGCGAGCCGCTGCATGCCCCCCACGTTGCTCAAGGGGTCGCCGGGAAGCGCGAACGAGTGCGAGACGTAGAGAATGCGCAAAGGCGGCTCCGTCGGGGGCTGCAATGCAAGGTAAGTGCATGGAAGCCCGTAATATACACAAAGCGGGGCCGGGCTGTCCAGCTTTCCGTGTGATACGCCGCCGGGAACGGAGAAGTTTCTCCGCCCTGAATGGCTCCGTGCGAAGGGCCGGCTTTGCGGCGCCCGCTTCGCGGAGCCCCTCACCCCCCGGCCCCCTCTCCCGCAACCTGCGCGGGAGAGGGGGAGAACTGCATTCCGGCAGGAGGGTCGGCTGCCTGCACCGGCGAGGGCCCCCTCCCCCCGGCCCTCTCCCCCGCTTCGCGGGCAGGAGGGGGAGAACTTCACCCTCCTGGACGCTCGTCCCGGCGTCGCACTCGCCCGCGACGGACAGTCCGCGCAGGCGGCCTTCGTGTGTTTGTTGCGGCGAATTCATTCGCTCTGTCCGGTACTCGGCCGGGCCTTGCCTCTACCCCGGCCCTCCCTGTATCTCCCGCCTCCCTACGCCGCGACCTCCACCTCCACCGCGTTGTCGTAGAACGTGGCCCCGCCACCCATGTCCGTCACGCGCTGGGAGGTGGTGTCGTTCACCGTCCGCCCCTCCTCCGACATCTGGGCCCAGCGCACGCCGTAGCTCACGGTGACGCCGGGCCGCACGTCCTCCGTGACCACGGCGCGGCCAAAGAAGTGGCCGCGGTCGTTCCAGCAGCGCAGCCGGTCGCCTTCGCGCACCCCGCGCACGGCGGCCTCGTTGGGGTGCAGCAGCAGCGTTGCCTCGCCCGCGGCCTGGGCCAGCTTGGGCACGTTGTGGAACGTGCTGTTCATCAGCGGATGCTCCGGCGGCGACAGCAGCATCAGCGGAAAGCGGGCGGCACGCGCCGGGTCCGCGTCCGCGCTCTCCGCCGGCGGGATGTACGACGGAACGGAATCCAGCCCCAGCAGTTCCAGCTCCGGCGCCACCAGCTGGATCTTGCCCGTGGGCGTGTTCACCCGCGGCTCCGCGTAGGGACGGAAGTCGGCGGGGACGTTGAGCCGCGCGTATCCCTCCTCCGCCAGCCGCTCGAAGGTGATCCCCTCCAGCACGGGGTGTGAGGAATCCAGCGCCTGGCGGATGAGCGCCACGTCGTCGTCCGCGAACTCCGGGTCGTCCAGCCCCATCCGCCGCGCGATCTGCCGGAAGATCTCCGTGTTGGGCAGTGAGTCGCCCACGGGCGCGATGCAAGGGCGGTTCAGCGTCAGGTACAGGTGCCCGTACGCCGCGTGGATGTCCCAGTGCTCCAGCTGCGTGGTCGCGGGGAGCACCCAGTCCGCGTAGCGCGCCGTGTCCGTGACGAAGTGCTCCATCACCACCGTGAACAGGTCGTCGCGCAGCAGCCCGCGGCGCACCTGGCCCAGGTCCGGCGCCACGGCCGCGGGGTTGGAGTTGTAGCAGACGAACGCCTGCACCGGCGGCCCGCCGACGCCCGCGTCCGGCTGTGTGAGCGCCTCGCCCAGGCGGATCATGTTGATGGTGCGCGTGCCGGGCGGGATCCAGTCCGGCCGCTGCAGCGCGGTGCCGTTCAGCTTGAACGCGCCGCTCGTGGAGAGCGTGGCCCCGCCGCCCAGGTCGCGCCACGCGCCCGTCACGGCGGGGAGGACGGAGATGGCCCGCACCGCCATGCCGCCGCCCGCGTGCCGCTGCAGCCCGTAGTTCAGCCGGATGAAGCTGGGGCGCGCCGTGGCGTACTCGCGCGCCAGCAGCTCGATGCGTTCCGCCGGCAGCCCCGTCGTTGCCGCCGCGCGCACGGGCGTCCACTCCGCGGCCCGCTCGCGCAGCGCCTCCGCGCCCACGGTGTGGTCGCGCAGGTAGTCCGCGTCTTCCAGCCCGTCGCGGAAGATGACGTGCATCAGCCCCAGGGCCAGCGCCGCGTCCGTGCCGGGGCGGATGGGCAGGTGCTCGTCGCACTGCGCCGCCGTGCGGGTGCGGATGGGGTCGATGGCGATGATGCGCGCCCCGGCTTCGCGCGCCCGGCGCAGGGCCGGCCACAGGTGCGGGTTGCTGGTGAGCGTGTTGGTGCCCCACAGCAGGATGAAGCGCGCGTGCTCCGCCTCGGTCGGCGTGGGCCCCATCCGGTCACCGTACGTGGCAGCCCACCCCGCGCTCCCCGCCGCCGCGCAGATGGTGCGGTCCAGGAGGCTCGCGCCGATGCGGTGGAAGAAGCGGCGGTCCATGGACTCGCCCTGCACCTTGCCTAGCGTGCCGCTGTACGAATAGGGGAGGATCGCCTGCGGCCCGTGCTCGCCGTGGCGGATGTCGTTCAGCCGCCGCGCGATGTCGTCCAGGGCCTCGTCCCAGGTGGCCGGCTCGAAGCGCCCCTCGCCCTTGGGTCCCACGCGGCGCAGGGGCACGGTGAGCCGGTCGGCGTGGTAGGTGCGCTCCACGTAGCGGTTCACCTTGGTGCACAGGAAGCCCTGCGTCACCGGGTGCTGCGGGTCGCCCTGCACGCGCACGGCGCGGCCGTCCTGCACGTGCACCAGCATGGCGCACGTGTCCGGGCAGTCGTGGGGGCATGCCCCGCGCACCACGCCCGTCTGCATCAGCGGCTGAGAGCCGATCTGGATCATACGAAGTTCACCGGGGGGACTACGCCTTCGCGCTTGCGACGGATGAAGATAACGGCAGAGGGGCGAGGCGGCGATTCGGTCCTGGGTGGCACCGGCTACGGCACGTCCGGCGTATTGTTCAGAAGTGCTGGATCTTCGCTGTATCCGCCGCGCTCCTCCTGTTCGCGATACCTGCGCGCGATCTGGACAGGGACGGCCTGGATGCGGGTCCGAATGTCCGCGCGCCAGGTCGGATCGACGTCTGGAGGAAGCTCCGCCTCCACGCTCACCAGGAGCGTGTAGAAGTCATCGTGCCCGAGGTGGAGCGCCTCCTCTTCGATGTCCTCGATGTCTTCGGGTACCGGTGGCGGCTGCCAGTCTTTCTCTGCATCCGCCACGCTTGCGCGAAGCTCAGCCAGCACGTCCTCGCCCGGGATGAACTCCGTCAGCCCGGCATCCATCTCGGCCAGGCGCCGCCGCACCTCTTCCGCCCAGGCGGCCATGATCTCGTCGTAGCTCTCGTGGGCGATGAGCAGGCGCTCCAGCAACCCCGTACGTTCTGCGAGGGGCTGCCGGCGGATGCCTTCCTCCAGTCGCTCGCGCCAGTCCTCGATCAGTTCC
>DASQZE010000519.1:0-3531 GCA_035638875.1 Longimicrobium sp. | reverse complement strand
CCCGCATCGTCCGCACGCTGGCGCTGGCCCCGGACTACGGCGACACCAAGCTGCGCGTGCTGGATACGCGGCGGCTGATGGCCTCGGCGCAGGTGGACGCGCCCGGGCTGCCGCTGCCGTGGGACGACCGGGTGACGGTGGGGTTCGACGGGTCCGTGGGGCGGATGGACAGCGACTACGTGACCTGGATGATGGGCACGGCGGACGACTACCAGGACGCAGCCGATGTCGCCGCGGGCCTGCTGGACGAGTCGGGCGAGGCCTCGCGGACCGCGGCGGCGGGATTCGTCCGGTACGAGCTGCAGCCCTCGTCGCGCGTGCGCATCTCCCTGGGCGGGCGGATGGACTGGCTGCGCGACGCCTTCACTCCCCGCGCGCCGACGGTGGGCGACGAGACGACGGCGGAGCACACGGCGTGGAGCCCGCGCGCCGGCGTGAACGTGCAGTACCTGCGCGCGGCCCGGCACGAGGGGTGGGCGTACGCCAACGTGGGCCGTTCGTTCAAGGCGGCCACGCCGGACCAGCTCTTCGACCGGCGCACCATCCCCGTCCCTTTTGAGCCGGGGAAGATCACCATCAGCAACCCGGAGCTGCGGCCGCAGTACGGCGTGAGCTACGAGCTGGGTGCGTACCACCGCGCCGCGCTGACGCCCTCGCTGGGCGCGCGCGTGTCCCTGGCCGCGTACCAGGTGGACATGCGCGACGAGCTGGACTTCGACGTGCAGACCTTTCGCTACGTGAACCTGGGCCGCAGCCGCCACCGCGGCATCGAGGCGGCGCTGAACCTGGACGCGGCGGGCGGATGGGGCGCGTTCGCCAACTACACGCTGCAGTCCGCCGAGTCGCGCTTCGGGGCCAACCGGGGGAACGCGCTCAAGGCCATCCCCCGGCACACGCTGGCGGGCGGGGTGGATGCGCCGCTGGCGTGGGGCGCGACGGCGGGCGTCACGGTGACGGACGTGCGCGGCTCGTGGGTGGATGATGCCAACACGCTGCGGCTGCCCGGGTGGACGCGCGTGGATGCGCGGCTGACGGTGCCCGTGCGCGGGGTGCGCGTGTGGGCCGAGGCGTTCAACCTGCTGGACCGCGCGTACAGCACCACGGGCTTTCACGACAGCGTGGATCCGACGGTGGTGTATTATTTTCCGGCGGCCGGCCGGACGCTGCAGATCGGGGTGAGCACGGGGGGATGAACTGCGGGGGACAGGTTACAGGTTATAGGGGACGGCGGGGAATCAGCCGGGCGGCCATCCAACAGGCCGGCCGAGGTCCGGCCGAGCGAATGAATTCGCCGCGCGGCGAATTCATTCGCTCGGCCCCGGCTGGGCTTCGGGCACGGGGCGGTCCTCCGTCGGCGCCCCCACCCGCTCGTTCCTCGCGACCTCCCCCCAAAACCCCTGAGGGAGGTGAGATGGATCGTGCCGGATGGCGGGCTGCCTGCACCGGCGGCGGGCCCCCTCCCTCGGCCCACCCCACCGGCCCCCCCGCTTCGCGGGAAGGAGGGGGAGAATTTTGTTCTGGCTCAGAGCACGTGCCGGCGCGGCGCTCGCCCGTGACGGACAGTCCGCGCAGGCGGACTTCGTGTGGTCGTTGCGGCGAATTCATTCGCTCTGCCCCGGCTGGGTTCGGCATGTTCCCACCTCACGCACGACCCTTGCATACCCTCCCCGCAACCGCACGCCAGTCGGCTGCGGGAGGTCCCCCGTCTGGAGGTGCAGGATGAAGAAGCTTCTCGCAATGGCGGCCGCCCTGGTGCTGGCCGCTACCCCCGCCGCCGCGCAGCAGTCGGCGAGCGCCGTGCAGCCCGTGGCCCAGCAGCAGGCGGTGCAGCCCGGAATGCCCAGCATCTTCGTGAGCCAGGACGAGATCCGGCAGAAGGTCGCCGCCAACGAGGAAGCGCTCGCCGGCGTGCAGGTGGGCAGCCAGAGCTGGTGGTACCTCGTGGCCGCCATCGCCGTGGGCGTCGTGATCGCCGCGCTGCTGCTCTGATCCGCACGAAGCGAGATCCACACACGCGAAGCCCCGCGGCCACACGCCGCGGGGCTTCGTGCATGCGGACGGCGGCGGGCGCGGGCGTAGCGCACGGAGTTTGCTAAAGGGGAGGCCTCAGCCCGCCGCGAGGTGGCCGGGCTTAGGTGTTCCACTCCCGTTCGGAGGTATGCAGATGAAGAAGATCCTGGTCCTTGCGGCCGCGCTCGCGCTGGCCGCCGCTCCTGCTGCCGCGCAGGATGCGCCGATGGTGCAGCAGCAGAGCGCCGTCGCCAGCACGGCGCCGGCCCCGTCCATCTTCGTGAGCCAGGACGAGATCCGCCAGCGCGTCGCGGCCAGCGAGGCGGAGCGCGAAGGCGCGCAGGTGGGCAGCCAGAGCTGGTGGTACACCGTGGCGGCCGTCGCCGTCGGCGTGATCATCGCCCTGCTGCTGATCGACGGCTGAGTCACACGCGGGACGAGACACGACGAGACGCACCATACGAAGCCCCGCCGCGATGGACCGCGGCGGGGCTTCGTGCGTCGTCATCCCCCCTTCCCAGCAAACCGCGCCGGGAGAGGGGGAGAACGGCCGGGGGATGCGGCGGGGGAGTGCCGCCGCGAAGCGGACGGTGGCCCTCCCCCGGCCTCGCTTAGGCTCGTCCACCCCCTCCCGCAAACTGCGCGGGAGAGGGTATACACCCCGGTGCCAGCACAGGGGCGGCCTGTCGCCGGAATTGTAGTTCTCCCCCTCCTGCCCGCGAAGCGGGGGAGGGGGCCAGGGGAGGGGCTCTCGCCCGGTGCACGAGCCCCGCCAAACCGATCGATCTCCTGCGCTTCCGCCGACCCCTACTGCGCCCGGATCGTCTGCCCCTTCACGGGCTCGCCGCGGGCGACGGGCTGGCCGTCGGCGAGGTAGGCATCGAACTGCGCGGGGATGCCCTCCGCCTGGCCGAAGACGGGGCCGTTCTGCAGGTGGTAGTGCAGGTGCGGCTCGCTCGTGTTGCCGCTGTTGCCGCACTCGCCCAGCTTCTGCCCCTGCGCCACACGATCGCCCGGGCGCACGGCCACGCTCCCCCGCCGCAGGTGCGCCAGCAGCGAGAACTCGCCGTTGCCGTGGTCCACGATCACGTGGTTGCCCGCCGCGTTGCGGGGATCCATCTGCCCCGGCTGCTGGTCCGCCAGGCTGTCCAGCGCCGCAACGACCGTCCCCGCGCCCGGCGCCAGGATCGGCTGTCCCCAGCAGTAGTACTGCTCCAGCCGCGTCCCGTCCCCCGCGTGCGAGCGCCCGTCGCGCCGGATGATCAGGTCATAGGCGAAGCGCTGGTCGCGGTGGGCGGCGTGGTAGTTCTGGTCCACGGTGCGCCCGCCCCAGAAGACGTACCAGTCGCCCTCGAACGGCAGGCGCAGCGGCGTCTTGGTCGCGTACTCCAGGAACTGGCTGGGCGCGGCCGTCCGGGTCGGTTGCGGACGGAGCGAAAGGCCGTGGATGAGGCCGGCGGAATCGAGCGCGATCACCAGGTCCAGCACCACGGGCGCGTTGCTGAACCGGGAACTGCGTAC
>DASQZE010000518.1:0-11976 GCA_035638875.1 Longimicrobium sp. | reverse complement strand
ACCGCCCGTCGCGCAACAACTGGGGCCCGCTGGTGGTTCCGGCGGGGCACTACTGGCTGATGGGCGACAACCGCGACCAGTCGCTGGATTCTCGCTTCATGGGGCCCATCCCGCGCCGCACCATCCGCGGCAAGCCGCTGTTCATCTATTACTCGTACGACAAGCGCGACCTGGGCGCCTCGTTCCCGCGCTTCGTCACGGCGGCGCGGTGGGGCCGCATCGGCGAAGGCATCGACTGACGGGATCGCCATGAGCCCGGCACCCGCCGCCGCGCCGCCGCGCCCCGATCCACCGCCCAGTGCGGCGGCGCTCCCCGATCCGCCGGGCCCGCGCGACGGATTCTTTCTGCGCCGGCTGATGCGCTTTCGGCGGGATCCCACGGGGAGCTTCGAGGAACTGCAGCGCGAGCACGGCGACGTGGTGCTGTTCCGCATGGGCAAGCGCCGGCTGTACCTGCTCAGCCACCCCGACCTGGTGCGCGACGTCCTCGTCACCCAGCACCGCAACTTCATCAAGAGCTACGCCCTGCAGCGCGCCCGCGTGCTGCTGGGCCACGGCCTGCTCACGAGCGAGAACCCGCTGCACATGCGGCAGCGGCGCCTGGCCCAGCCCGCCTTTCACCGCGACCGCGTGGCCGCCATGGCGCGGACCATGGTGCGCTACGCGGAAGACGCGGCGGACCGCTGGCGGCCGGGGATGGAGGTGGATGCGGGCGCGGAGATGAACCGGATGACGCTCGCCATCGCGGGCGAGACGCTGCTGGGCGCCGGGGTGGAGGACGAGGCGGACGAGATCCGCACGGCGCTCACGGACGCGCTGGGCCTCTTCAACCGGCTGCACAACCCGTTCGGCGAGCTGCTGGACCGCATCCCGGTGCCGGGGACGATCCGCATGCGGCGCGCCCGCGAGCGGCTGGACGCCACCATCTACCGCGCCATCGCCCAGCGCCGCGCGTCCGGCGCGGCGCACGACGATCTGCTGGGCATGCTGCTGGCCGCCCGCGACGAAGAGGACGACGGCGCGGGGATGACGGACGAGCAGCTGCGCGACGAGCTGCTGACGCTCTTCCTGGCCGGCCACGAGACGACGGCCAACGCGCTCGCGTGGACGTGGTATCTGCTCGCGGAGCACCCCGAGGTGGAGGCGCGGCTGCACGACGAGCTGCGCACGGTGCTCGGCGGCCGCGCGCCGACGGCGGCGGACTACCAGGCGCTCCCGTACACCCGCGCGGTCCTGGCGGAATCCATGCGCATCCGCCCCCCGGCGTGGACCATCGGACGGCAGCCGCTGGAGGACTTTTCCGCGGGCGGATATCGCATCCGCGCGGGAACCATCGTGCTGGTGAGCCCGTGGATCGTGCAGCGCGACCCGCGGTGGTGGGATGAGCCCCAGGCGTTCCGGCCGGAGCGGTGGATGGCGCCGGAGTTCGAGGCGTCACTCCCGCGCTTCGCCTATTTTCCCTTCGGCGGCGGCCCGCGCAAGTGCATCGGCGAGGGGTTCGCGTGGATGGAGGGCGTGCTCTCGCTCGCCACGCTCGCCCGCCGCTGGCGCCTGCGCCTGGCGCCCGATGCCCGCGTCGTCCCCGAGGCGCGCATCACCCTGCGGCCGGTGGGGCTGCGGATGCGGGTTGAAGAAGTGCGTTAGTGCGAAAGTGCGAAAGTGCGAAAGTGCGTTAGTGGGCTGAGCGGAGGCGTGGCGCGGGAGCATCGTCCGGCATTCCGGCATTCCGGCATTCCGGCATCGACATCCGGCATCGGCATCGGCATCGGCATCGGCATCGGGCCTGAGCGGATGAATCCGCCGCTGGGAAAGCCATAAGCCCCATCTCGGCTCGCTGCGCTCGCCGAACGAGGCTTCAACTGCGGAAACTGAATTGGATCGAAACGAATCCCGCGCGGCCCATCAACGGCCGCGCGGGATTTGCATCTGCGGGCGATCAGTACATCCCGTCGCCGGTCCGGTTGCCGTCGTCGTCGCGGACGGCGCGCGGGCCCTGGAAGTATTCGTTGCCCAGCCGCTCGCCCTGGGACCGATCACGCTGGGCGCGGTCGCCTGCATCCAGCTCGCGGCGCAGGCGACGGCCCACCATGAACGCCGCGGTCGCCATGGCGAGGACGCCGGCCGCGACCATCACCCTGCCCATCCCGCCGCCCTCGCCCGTCTCCGCCTCTCGATCCGGATCCTCCTCACCACCCGATCCGTCCCGGCTCCCGGATGCGCCCCGGCCGCTGGATTCGCGGTTTCCGCCCGGCTTCTTTGAGCTCGGCGCGCGGGAGCCGCCCTGGCCCGCGGATCCGCTCCGGGCGCCGGACTCGCTCCGCTTGCCGGAGCCGCCGCGGCTGCCGGATTGGTCCTCGCCGGCGGACTCGCCTTCGTGCTGCTCCATCCAGACGTTGGTGTGGTGGTGGATCTTGCCGTCTTCCCCACGATACTCCCGCTCCTTCAGCGAGTACTGCTTCGTCTCGCGACCGTTGTCACTCATTCTCGGCATCTCTCCTGGCTCGATCGGTGTGCCCGCCGGGTGCGGGGGGCGGCAACGCCGTGCAGGGTTGGTGCCGGGCGAGGAGCATCCGCTTTGGCGCCGAGGATGGAGGGGTGCTGCTTGGCGGAGGCACGGCTCCCGGAATGCGCCGTCCCCTGCCGCGCGTCTATCCATCCACCCGCGCGCGCGCTAATTTGCCGCCCCGAAACCCCCATACGACCCGCACGATCCCGGAGGCTGAGCGGCACATGACGGACAAGCGTGTTTGCACCATGGCGGCCGGCCTCGTCGGCTCGGAGATCTTGAAGATCGCGGCGGACATCCGGGCCATGGTGGCCGAGGGTGCCCAGGTGTGCAACCTGACCGTGGGGGACTTTTCGCCCGCCGAGTTCCCCATCCCGCAGTTCCTGGAGCGCGAGATCATCCAGGCGCTGCAGGCCGGCGAGACCAACTATCCGCCCTCCGACGGCGTACCCCAGCTGCGGCAGGCCGTCGCGGCGTTCTACGAGCGCTGGCTGGGGCTCAGCTATCCGCTGGACAGCATCCTGGTCACCGCCGGATCGCGGCCGGGGATCTACTCCACGTTCACGGCCGTCGTGGACCCGGGCGACACCGTCATCTACCCCGTGCCGTCGTGGAACAACAACCACTACGTACACATGGCCGGGGCAAAGGGGATCCCCGTGCTGTGCGACGAGTCCACGTCGTTCCTGCCCACGCGCGCGGCGCTGGAGCCGGTCATCCGCGGCGCGCGGCTGCTGGCCATCAACTCGCCGCTGAACCCGTCCGGCACGGCGTTCACGGCCGAGGCGCTGGGCGAGATCTGCGACCTGGTGCTGGAGGAGAACGCCCGCCGCGGACCGGACGAGCGTCCCCTGTACGTGATGTACGACCAGGTGTACTGGATGCTCACCTTCCAGGGGACCAAGCACGTGGATCCCGTGTCGCTGCGGCCGGCCATGCGCGACTACACCATCTTCATCGACGGCATCTCCAAGGCGTTCGCGGCCACGGGCGTGCGCGTGGGATGGACCGTGGGCCCGGCGGACGTAACGAAGCGGATGGCCAGCATCCTGGGCCACGTGGGTGCCTGGGCACCCCGCGCGGAGCAGATCGCCACCGCAAAGCTGCTGGCGGAGACGGACGAGATCGAGCGCTACCACGGGGAGATGCTGGGGAAGGTGCAGTCACGGCTCACGGCGCTGTACGACGGCATCACGGCGCTGGGCGACGGCGGCCTGCCCGTGAGCGCCATCCCGCCCATGGGCGCCATCTACCTGAGCGCGCGCTTTGCCCTGCACGGCTGGCGCACGCCGGACGGCGCCGTGCTGCAGACCAACGAGGAGATCCGGCGCTACCTGCTGGATGCGGCCGGGCTGGCGGTGGTGCCGTTCCAGGCGTTCGGCATGCTGGACGATACGGGGTGGTTCCGCCTGTCCGTGGGCGCCGTGTCGATGGATGCGATCGCCGCCATGTTCGCGCGCCTGGGCCCCGCCCTCGACGCGCTGCACCCCGCGGAAGCCGCCGCCGCGCACTGATCGGCCAATGCGGCTTCGCCAAGCCGCGCTGCAGGTTGGACCAACGACAAAAGCCCCGTCCGGCATGCTTTCCGGACGGGGCTTTGGCGTCCCCTGTCAGGCTGCTTGGTGTTTCTTGATTGCGGACATGGTGCCCAGACGGCATCCGCTCCCCCGAGATAGTGGTCGCGGCACGCGGATAGTCTGCCCCGCGATCGAAGTTCTCCCCCCCCTCCCGCCGCGGAGCGGGGGAGGGGGGCCGGGGGGGCCCTCGCCCGTGCCGCGCAGCTCGCCCAGCCACACGAAAACAACAACCTCCCCCAGTAGTTTGGGGGGAGGTCGCGAGCAACGAGCGGGTGGGGGCGCGGCTGGGAATCCGCCACCCGAAATGTAGTTCTGCCCCCTCTCCCGGCGCAGTTTGCCGGGGGAGGGAGCCGGTGGGGACTACTCCATCCCCCGCACGATCGCCGCGACGGCCTCCGCCTCGGCCGTGGCGCCCAGGCGGGCGAAGTGGGCGGCGGACTCCGTCAGGGCCTCGCGGGCGGCGGCGGTTCGGCCCCGCTCGCGAAAGAACAAGCCGCGGTCGCGCTGGACCTCCGCGGCCAGCAGCACCTCGGAGTGATCCGCCGCCATCCGCAGGGCCCCGTCCAGGTGCGCCTCGGCCTCGTCCGCCTGCCCTTCCAGCAGCGCGGCGCCCGCCAGCACGCGCAGGGCGTTGCCCTCGCCCGCCGGGTCGCCGATCCCCTGCGCACGGCCCCGCGCCCGCTGCGCCAGCGAGCGTGCCAGGGGTCCATCGCCCTTGCGCAGGCACAGCCAGGCGCGCTCCGTCTCGGCGATGGCGGCCACGCGCTCGCTCCCCTCTGCCTCCGCGAACTCGATGGCGCGGCGAAAGTGGCCGTCCGCCTCACGGCTGAAGTCCAGGTCGCGGTACGAGATGCCCAGGTTGGCGTGCGTCTCGGCCATCCCCAGCCGGTTGCCCAGCCGCTGATACGCCGCAAGGGCGCGCTGGTAGAACGTGAGCGCCAGGTCGCGCCGGCCGCGCACGTTGCTCATCACCCCCAGGTTGTTGCTGGCGCGCGCGCTGAACTCCTCGTCGTTCCACTGCGACGCGTGCTCCAGCAGCGACTCGAAGCGGGCCTGCGCCTCGTCCGGGTGCCCCGTCTCGAAGAGGATGTTGCCGATGAGGTTCACCGTCTCGCCCGTGAGCCGCCAGTCGCCGCGGCGGCGCGCCTCGGGCTCCACGTCCAGGGCCACCTCCAGCGCCCGCGCCGGCCGCCCCACGTGCCGGCACGCGGCGGCGTACGCGTATCCCACCTCCGGCTCCGCCAGCAGCGCGTCGCGCGACAGCGGCTCGCCGGACGCCGCCAGCACGCGCCACTCGCGCCGCCGGCGAAGGTCGCGGGCGGCGTCGCGGTCGAGCGGCACGGGGACGGGAGTGGACACGCGCGGGTTCGCTGGTCAGTTGCCGCCCGCCAGGGCGTAGCGGGTAAATCCGTCGATGTCGGCGCGCACCTCGGTCAGGTCGTGAATGCGTACGCCGCCGATGCGCTCCCAGTCCTGCCCCGGCATCTCCTGCCGCCACCAGCCGAACTCGAAGTCCTCGTCGTCGTCGTCCACCTCGCCGTCGCCGTTGAAGTCGGGGTGGGCGAACTGGTAGTTCACGCGCAGCTCCGCCGGCTCGGCAAAGCGCAGGCCCGCCGGCTGGAACTCGAAGTTGAAGTAGCCGTTGTCCACCACCCGGATGCGGATGGTGATGGTGTCGCCCTGGTTCATCGGCGTGCCGTTGGGCCGCCGGGTGAGGGCGTCCTGGTCCAGCTCGAAGCGCAGGCACTCCTCCCCGTTCGTGTAGCGCACGCGGATCTCGTGGTCCCGGCCCGCCACGGCCACGAACGACGTGTCGTACGTGGCCAGGCCGGGCGCGCCGGGCGCGGGGCGCAGAAAGACGAGGTCCTCGCCGGGCACGGGGCCGCCGCCGTCGGGCTCCTCGCACGCCGCGAAGGCCGCGGGAAGAACGAGCAGGAGAGCGAGGCGGACCAGTCGATGGTTCTTCATTGGATTCACTTCACCTGAAAACCGGGACGAATGCGGATACCCGTTCCGCGCTGTCGTGGGGGCAACCCCCGCGCCGCGCCAAATCCGCATGGATGCTCAATTTTTCCGCTGCCCGCCTGTCCCCCCGCGCGACGGGGTGTCTCATTCCGGGACATCCGTTCCCTCCAGCAGCCGGTACAGCCGCGACCGGCTGATGCCCAGCCCGTCCGCCGCCGCGCTCTTGTTGCCGTCCACCCGCGCCAGCATGGCGAACGCCGCCGCCCGCTCGATCTCGTCCAGCGTGGCGGGGAAGGGGAGCGCGCCGCCCTCGCCGTCGCGCGCGGGGGCGGAGGCCGGCGGGCCGTGGAACAGGTCGTCGGGGCGGATGGCGCCGTCGCTCAGCAGCAGCGCGCGCTCCAGCCCGTTGCGCAGCTCGCGCACGTTGCCCGGCCACGCGTGGGCCAGCAGGGCCCGCCGCAGCTCCGGGGTGAGGGCGGGGACGGGCAGCCCGTACTGACCCGCCAGGGTGCGGAGAAAGTGCTCCGACAGCAGCAGCACGTCGTCGCCCCGGGCGCGCAGGGGGGGCAGGTGGATGGGGATGACGCTCAGCCGGTAGTACAGGTCCTCGCGGAACGCGCCGCGCTTGACGGCATCCGCCAGCTCCACGTGCGTGGCGGCGATGATGCGCACGTCCACCGTGCGCCCCCGCACGGCACCCACGCGGCGCACCTCCTTTTCCTCCAGCGCCCGGAGGATCTTGCCCTGCAGCGTCAGCGGCAGGTCGCCGATCTCGTCCAGGAAGAGCGTGCCCCCGTCCGCCGCCTCGAACAACCCCGGCTTGGCCGTCCGGGCGTCCGTGAACGCGCCCTTTTCGTGGCCGAACAATTCCGACTCCATGAGCGTCGGCGGGATGGCGTTGCAGTTCAGCTCCACGAACGGCGCGGCGGCGCGCGGGCCGTTGTAGTGGATGGCCTGCGCCATCAGCTCCTTGCCCGTCCCCGTCTCGCCCGTCACGAGCACGGTGGCCCGGTCGCGGGGAATGATGCGGGCCGCGCGGTCCAGCGCCGCGCGCAATTGCGGGCTGCGGCCGATGATGCGGTGAAAGTCGAAGGTCTGCCGTTCCGCCGCCGCCAATCGTCCGCCGGCCGCCTGGGCCTCGCGCCGCCGGGCGCGCTCCGCCACCTCGTCGCGCAGGGCCTGCACGTCCTGCGGCAGGCTGAAGTAGTCCGCCGCGCCCGCGCGCATGAGGGCCACCGCCAGCCGGTGGTCCGCGCGCGTGCCCACCACCAGCGGCGCGGGGGCCCCGGCGGCGGCCATCTCGCGGAGCACGGGCTCCGCCTCTTCTTCCACCCCCGCCACGGAAAGGATGACGGCCAGCGCGTCGCCCGCCGGCCCCAGCTCGCCCGCGGACTCCGAGACGCGCAGGTCCACCGCCCCCGCGACGGCCAGCTCCGGCCACAGGGACGAAAAGGAATCGCTGCGCGCAACGACCAGGAGGCTCACGGGAAGGAACGTCTGGGGAGGGGGATGCGGGGAGCCGGATGGGCTCGCCGAGTCGCGGGACGCTTCAGTGTGTCTCGATTCGAGACGATATACATCCGGCTGGCCCCCCGCGCCAGACTGGCATTCGGGGGCCTCGCAAATCAAGACAGGATGCGGGGTTGCGCGACGGTGTACCCGCCGGGCGGCGGTTCGGTCCAGCCCCTGCCCCTGTAGCAGGCCGAAGACGCCGCATGTTTCCGGCGGCGTTCCAGAACCAGACACCCGGAGTTCCAGAGATGTTGTCCCATCGTGTTATCGCCGCCTCCTGCCTCGCGTTCACGGCTCTCGCCGCCTGCTCCGGCTCCGCCACGGGCGGCGGGAGCGACGCCCGCGTGCAGCTGCGCTTCGGGGTGGCCGGCGGGCAGGCGCAGCAATCCGCCGCGAGCTTCCAGGCGGGCGGCACAGACCGGCTCGTCCTCGCCGGCGCCAACGGCACCCTGGCCATCGACGACATCCGCCTGGTGGTCGCGGAGTTCGAGCTGGACGGCGACGATGACGTGAACCGCTGCGGCGCGTCCTCGTCCATTCTCAGCTCCGGCAGCGGCTCGGACGACGACGATGACGACGACAGCCGGCCGGGCGACGACTCCGGCGACTGCGAGGACTTCGACGCGGGGCCCCTGTTCGTGGACCTGCCCCTGACGGGCGGCACGGTGGCCGTGGGCGCGGGGGACGTGCCGGCGGGGTTGTACGACGAGGTGGAGTTCGAGGTGGAAGACCTGGATGACGACGAGGAGAACCCGGCGGAGGCGCAGCGCATTGCCCAGCTGCGCCAGCAGATCCTGGCGCAGTTCCCGGACTGGCCGCGCGATGCCGGCATGCTCGTCGCGGGCACCTTTACGCCCACCGGCGGCGCGGCGCGGCCGTTCCGCGTGTTCATCGAGGCGGAGATCGAGATCGAGCTGGACCTGAGCCCGCCGCTCTCCGTGGGCGAGGGCGCGACGGGGAGCCTGGACGTGACGCTTGACCCGGCCACGCTCTTCCGCAACGGGGCCAACGTGCTGGACCTGTCCACCGCCGGCAGCCGCTTGGAGCTGGAGGTTGAGATCGAGAACGGCTTCCGCGGCCGCGGCTCCGACGACGACTGAACTTCCATCGGGCGATTATCCCCGGAACGGCCGCCTTCATGGCGGCCGTTCCGTCATCCACAACCCCCGATCGTTGACTTCCTGAGGGAGGCGCCGCCGGATCCATCCTGTACCAACATCCATGGCGCCGACCGAAGGATCTACCCGCCCGTGCATGACCGTCGCGCCGCGGATGATCTTTCTTCCCGAGGTGTCGCCGAACCGCGCGGCCATCCCGCCGTCATCCGACCGTCCGCCGCGGGCAAAGTCTCAAGTGATCGCGATCGTGTGGATGATGTGCACGGACGGACATCCACCTCCGACGCCGTCATCGTGCCTCTCCGAAAAAACGCGGATCCCGTCATCCCGCCGGCAGCAGCCGATCTACCAAGGGCCTGATGCACCCTGCCGAGCGCCACCCGCTCCGCATCCGGTCATCACGATCGCAGCCATCCAGTTTTGCGACTTCTCCGAACGCCGTACGTGCGGAGCCATGCGTCGCGACGGCTGATCGCGGACCGGACAGGTCGTGCAGGAGGCCAGAGATCCCTGGCAGATCAAGTCGCTTCCGGCGAGGGGACGGCATCCGCGTTTTCGCAAAGAGGTATCTGCAGCACCCGCCGGATGCTGGCCCCGGTACAGCATCCACCTGATCGCGATCCGTAAAGGGCGGCCCGGGGTGGAAGGCGGTGCATCGGATCATCGGACGACCGATCTGCCGGCGCACAGGGGACGCCTCGTCCGAGAATGCCGAAGTCCCAGCGCGGGAAATCGATCCGCCATCCGTCGCTCATTGCTGGATCACGGGGCGAAATCCATCCACCGATGCGCGGTTGCCGTTGCTCCCCCGCGCGCGTGCCCCTAGTTTGCTCCGCCCGCCGCCCGGCCGTGCACGATGAATGCATCCGTCGGGCGCCGGCAACCCTGCTGCAAACTCGCATCTGCTGAGGTGAGCGTTGGCGGACAACAGCTTCGACATCGTGGTGATCGGCGCCGGCCCCGGCGGCTACGTGGCCGCCATCAAGGCCGCGCAGCTCGGATACAAGACGGCCTGCGTTGAAGAAGGCAACCTGGGCGGCGTGTGCCTGAACATCGGCTGCATCCCCACCAAGGCCCTGCTGGAGAGCGCAGCCATGATCACGCACCTGGGGCACGCCAGGGAGTTCGGCGTGAACGTGGGCGAGATCAAGACCGACATGGCGCAGGCCGTAAAGCGCTCGCGCCAGGTGAGCGACCGGCTGGTGAAGGGAATCGGGTTCCTGTTCAAGAAGAACAAGGTCACCCACGTCCCCGGCCGCGGCCGGCTGGCCGGCAAGGGCCAGGTGGAGGTCACGGGCAAGGACGGCAAGGCGCAGACGATCAGCGCCAAGCACATCGTCATCGCCACCGGCTCGCGCCCGCGCGACCTGCCGTTCCTCAAGATCGACCATGAGCGCGTGTGGGATTCTACGGACGCCATGATGTCGCCCGAGGCGCCCAGGACGCTGGCCATCGTGGGCGCCGGCGCCATCGGCTGCGAGTTCGCGGACGTGTACGCCGCGTTCGGCACGCAGGTCACCATCATCGAGATGGCGGACCGCGTGCTGCCGCTGGAGGACCGCGACTGCTCGGCCGTCGTCGAGAAGAGCTACCGCAAGCGGGGGATGAACATCCTCACCGGCGTGAGCCTGGAAAAGGCGGACGTCGGCCCGGGCGGCGTGAAGCTCCACATCAAGGACGCCAAGGGCGCCACCCAGGTGATCGAGGCCGAGCGCGTGCTGAGCGCCATCGGCCGCGTGCCCTTGATCGAGGACATCGGGCTGGAGACGGCGGGCGTCAAGCTCACCGACCTCGGCTACGTGGCCGTGGACCGGCAGATGAAGACCAACGTGGAGGGCGTGTACGCCGTCGGCGACGTGGCCGGCCCACCGCTGCTGGCGCACAAGGGCTCGCACGAGGGGGTGGCGTGCATCGAGGCCATCCACGGCGACCCGCACGCGGGGATCGACTACGCCAACATCCCCAACTGCACGTACTGCCACCCCGAGGTCGCGTCCGTGGGGCTCACGGAGGAGCAGGCGCGCGCGCAGGGGATGGACATCGAGGTGGGCACCTTTCCCTGGAGCGCCAACGGCCGCGCGCTCACGGCGGGCGACACGGAGGGCTTCGTAAAGGTGATCCGCGACAAGAAGTACAGCGAGGTGGTGGGCGCGCACATCGTGGGTCCGCACGCCACGGAGCTCATCGCCGAGTTCGTGGTGGGCCGCCACCTGGAAACCACGGTGGAGGAGATGGACCGGGCCATGCACCCGCACCCCACCCTCTCCGAGGCCGTCGCCGAGGCCGCGCTGGCCAGCCTGGGCCACGCGCTGCACATCTAGCGGGCGCCCGCACGAACGACGCACCGCCGCATGACGCCGAGGCCGGCTCCGGACACGCTCCGGGGCCGGCCTCGGTGTTTTTGGCGTGCGCGGCAGTCAGCTTGTCGACAATGAATCGAATCCACATCGTTTCACCGTCAGGATCACGGGTGCGCCCTCGTTGAATGTGTGCAGGACCGCCGGGCCTCCATCGCCGACGGTTTGCCATCCACAAGAAAGAGGGTGCAGATGACGTTCATCACCGCCGTTCCCGATCCTGCGGACCCATTCGTGTCCGTCCCGCCGGGGTCCGAGCCGCCCCAGGCCATGGGGGAGGTGCGCGATCCACCGCCCAAGGAGCCGCCCGGCTGACCTTGGCCAGCCGGGCCGGGCCTGGCAGCAGCCGGTCCTGCGCGCGTCTTTCCGGTGGATGAGACGGTCGCGCAATACAGGTCCAAAGATCGAGCATCAAGGGCTGGCCCCGGACACGCTCCAGGGGCCGGCCTCTCTCGTTCCCTCCGTTTCTTGCGGGTCCGGATGACGCGCACCAACGGACACTCCCGGGCCACCCGCGCGGATCGTCCATTCAAGCCAGTACTGTTCACGACACTCTTGCGGCACTTGCCGAATCTATTTACGTTATCATTTGACGTCTGAATAAAGTACAACAGACGTCGTCGTCCCTGCCGATGGATCCTCATCCCACGGCGGAAATCCATCCCATTCATCCCACACCACTCGGAGTCCCATGTCGATCCATTCGAGTCGTAACGGTCTGAGAAACGCCCGATTCACCACGCTGCCCGCGCAGGTGATGCGGGCGTGCGCGCTGGGAATCCTGGCGCTGGGCGGCGCGGCCGCCTGCGAGGCGGTGTCGAGCCCGGAGATGGCACCGGCGGAGAACCTGGTCTCGGGCGGCGGCGCCATCGGCGGGAGCGTGCTGAGCGTGGAAGGCTTCCCGGTCCCCGGCGCACGGGTGCGCACGCCGCAGGGCGCGG
>DASQZE010000517.1:0-1624 GCA_035638875.1 Longimicrobium sp. | reverse complement strand
GGCGGTTGAAACCGCGGCTACGACGGCACGAAGTCCGCCTGCGCGGACTGCACGCGAAGTATCCACCGGTTCGCCTGAAGGGGTGCCGCGACGAGCTCCGATGTTGGAGCAACGATATCTAACCGCTGGAATATCCGGCGGCGACGACGAGAGAGGAACGATGCGTATTTTCGGACAGCACGAGGAGAACACGATCCGCCAGGCGCAGGATGTGGCCTCGCGAGCGGAGCGGGTCGCGCTGATGGCGGACGGCCACCTTGGTTACGTCATGCCGATCGGCGGCGTGGCGGCGTATCGGAACAAGGTCTCCGTCGTGGGCGTTGGTTTCGACATCGCGTGCGGCAACGCGGCCATCCGGACCGACCTGTCGCTGGGGGACATCACGCGGGGCGAGCTGACGCTGGAGGAGATCCGGCGCAATCCGCACCGCATGGCCCAGGACCGCGCGGCCAACAAGCTGGCCGACGAGATCCAGTCCACCATCAGCTTCGGCATCGGCCGCAAGAACAACGCGGACGACGCGCCCGTGGACCATCCGCTGTTCCTGGACCCGGCGTGGTACGCCATCCCCACCACGGGCGGCTACCGCGACACGCTGCAGGACAAGGCGCGGCGCCAGCTGGGCACGGTGGGGAGCGGCAACCACTACGTGGACGTGTTCGCGGACGAGAGCGGCGCCGTGTGGGTGGGCGTGCACTTTGGCAGCCGCGGGCTGGGGCACACCATCGCGTCCGACTTCCTGGCGCTGGGCCAGGGGCTGGACTGGGGCCGGCGCGCCCCCGAGAAGGAGGTGCTGCTGGACCTGGATCAGCCGCTGGGGCACGACTACTGGCACCTGATGGAGCTGGCCGGCCAGTACGCGTACGCCGGGCGCGAGTGGGTGGCGCGCAAGGTGGTGCAGATGCTGGGCGGCACGGAGCTGGAGCTCGTCCACAACCACCACAACTTCGCCTGGAAGGAGCAGCACGCCACGGCGGAGGGCGAGCTGGCCGAGCTGGTGGTGGTCCGCAAGGGCGCCACGCCCGCGTTCCCCGGGCAGAAGGGGTTCATCGGCGGGTCCATGGGCGACGACGCGGTCATCGTCCAGGGTGCCGCGACGGCGGACGAGGAGACGATGACCCTGCAGCGCGAGGCCCTGTTCTCCACCGTCCACGGCGCGGGGCGGGTGATGAGCCGCACGGCCGCGGCGGGCAAGACCCACCGCAAGACGGGGCGCGTCATTACGCCGGGGCGCATCAACCGCGAGATGATGGGGGACTGGCTGGGCAAGAAGGGTGTGGTCCTGCGCGGCGGCGGCCTGGACGAGGCGCCGCAGGCCTACCGGCGCCTGCACAAGGTGCTGGAGGCGCAGGGCCCGACCATCCAGGTGGAGCACACGCTCCATCCGCTCATCGTGGTGATGGCCGGCGCGGGGGAGATCGACCCGTACAAGGACTGAAGGGCTGGAGTGCGTTGGTGCGTGAGTGCGGAAGTGGCAAATGCAGTTCACTCCCGCACTAACGCACTGTCTTCAAAACTCTGGAGTGGAGGATGTGACGATGGCAAAGCGGAAGAACGACCAGCCGTCCTTTTGAGCGGACGAGCAAGCGGCGCAAGGGGTTCCCGTCCGAGACGCAGGTGCGGC
>DASQZE010000516.1:0-10464 GCA_035638875.1 Longimicrobium sp. | reverse complement strand
CTCCGCGTCCTCCGCGCTCTCCGCGTGAAGCCCCTCCATAAAACTTTGAGTGCACACTCAACTCGGATATCCGGTATTACACGGAGGAAGCGAAGCGTTTGTTCCCCGTGCCCCCTGTGGCCTCCGTGTGAGACAGCAGTTGAGATCCAGGTGCACAATCAATTGCGAGATTCGGTATAACACCCTCCCCATCCACCGTCAACCGCGTCCACTTGCTGCCACCGGCCGGATGTTTACACCCCCGGTGGCAGCACGAACGCGCCCAGGTGCGGGCCGGGGTTGTTCAGCGACGTGCGCAGCGCCAGCCCCAGCGCGGCGCGCGTCTCGTCCGGCAGGATCACCGCGTCCACGAAGCCGCGGGCGGCCGCGAACTTGGCGTCCAGCTGCTTGTCGTAGTCCGCGCGGACGGCATCCATCTTCGCCTGGAACTCGGCGTCGGGCTGCCTGCCCTCCTTCTTGAGCGCCTCCAGCTGGCTGCTGAACAGCGCCACCACCGCGCTGTCGCCCTCCATCACCCCCATGCGCCCCGTGGGCCAGGTGAAGATGAAGTCGGGGTCGAAGCCCTGCCCCGCCATGGCGTAGTACCCCGCGCCCGACGCGTGGTTGATGGTCAGCACGATCTTGGGCACGCCCGCGGTCGCCATGGCCTCCACGAAGCGCGCGCCGGCGCGGATGATCCCCGAGTGCTCCGCCTGCGAGCCCACCATGAAGCCGCTCACGTCCTGCACGAACAGGATGGGCGTGCCGTGCCGCGCCAGCGTCTCGATGAAGAACGCGACCTTGTCCGCCGAGTCCGCGTAGATGATGCCGCCGAACTTGGGCGGGCCGCCGTGCGGATCCTTAAGCATTCCCCGCGCGTTGGCGATGACGCCCACGGGAATGCCCTGGATGCGCGCGTGGCCGCAGATCATCTCCGGCGCGAAGTCCGCCTGGAACTCGTCCAGCGCGCCGCCGTCCAGGATGCACGACAGCACGTCGCGCATCTCGTACGGTGCCTTGTGCTCCGCGGGGAGCAGGTCGTACAGGGCCTCCTCCGGGCGCGCGGGCGGCTTCGCGTCGTGGATGGGGAGGGCGCACGATTCGCGCGGCAGCTGCTTGACCAGCTCGCGGATCCTGGCGATGCAGGTGCGGTCGTCCGGCGTGCGGTAGTGGGCCACGCCGCTGATGGCGTTGTGCGTGAGCGCGCCGCCCAGCGTTTCGCCGTCCACCGTCTGCCCCGTGGCGCCCTTGACCAGGTTGGGCCCGCCCAATCCCATGAACGACGTGCCCTCCACCATCAGGATCACGTCGCTGAGCGCCGGCAGGTAGGCGCCGCCCGCGATGCACGGCCCCATGACGGCGGCGATCTGCGGCACCTTGAGGTAGCGCCGCATGATGCTGTTGTAGTAGAACAGCCGCGACGCGCCGTACTGGCCGGGAAACACGCCGCCCTGGTACGGCAGGTTCACGCCGGCGCTGTCCACCAGGTAGATGATGGGCACGCGGCAGCGCATGGCGATCTCCTGCGCCCGCAGCATCTTGGTGATGGTCTCGGGCCACCACGACCCCGCCTTGACGGTGGCGTCGTTGGCGATGACCACCACCTCGCGCCCGCACACCGTGCCGAAGCCCGTGACCACGCCCGCGCCGGGCGCCTGGCCCTCGTACTGGTCGTGGGCCACGAGCAGGCCCACCTCCTGGAAGCGCGAGCGAGCGTCCATCAGCAGGTGGATGCGCTCGCGGGCCGTGAGCTTGCCGTCGTCGTGCTGCTTCTGGATGCGCTTGGGCCCGCCGCCCTGGCGCAGCCTGGCCTCCAGCGCCTGCAGCTCGCGCGCGAGGGCGCGGCCGCGTCCCGGGGCGGGCGGCGCGTCGGTGTCCGGCGTGGCTGCGCTCACGAGGCGACGGCCTCGCGGTCGCGGCCGTTCTCGGCGAACCAGTCGCGGATGTACTGCACCGCCTGCCCGGTCGTGGTCCCCGGCCCGAAGAGCTTGCCGATCCCCTTGCCTTCCAGCGCCTTCATGTCCTCTTCGGGGATGATGCCGCCGCCCGTGATGAGGATGTGGTCGGCGCCCTCGGCCGCCAGCGCCTGCTGCACGGCGGGGAACAGCGTCATGTGCGCGCCGGAGAGGATGGACATGGCGACCACGTCCACGTCTTCCTGGATGGCGGCGTTCACCACCATCTCGGGGGTCTGGTGCAGGCCCGTGTAGATGACCTCCATGCCGGCGTCGCGCAGGGCGGCGGCGATGACCTTGGCCCCGCGGTCGTGGCCGTCCAGCCCCGGCTTGGCGACCAGCACCCGGATCTTCCGTTCAGGCATCGTTGGATGAATTGGCGGTCTTCGTTGCGAATTGCCGCGGTCCCGGAACCCGGCACAGATGGCGTAACATACGGCGGATTGCGAGCCTGCGGCAAGCGAGGGAGCAGATGCCGTGCCGATTTTCGCGTGCGCGGGAATCCGCAGCGGCGGAAACGGCCGACGTGCACCGGAGCGGGCTCCCGGCCGAGCGGCTGAAGCCGCCGCAACAACCGCGGAAAGCCCCACAAACCGCGTGGGGCTTCACCTGCTTTTCCAGCAGCCCGTGCGGGTGATTTGGTGATCCCGCCGGTACGCGGCCAATCAGGGAGAGGAGCGATTGAAATCGCGGCTACAACTTCACACTGTCGGCCTGCGCCTGGCCTGCGCCGACACCACTGCCCGACCAGGTGGAGTGCCTTGCCCGCGGCGTGGTACCGGCCGGGGACGGACAGTCCGCGCAGGCGGACTTCGTGTAGTCGTTGCGGCGAATTCATTCGCTCGGACGGGACTTCACGCCGGGCCGATTCCCATCCTCGTACCTCGCACCTCCCCCTACCCCTCCGGCGCCAGCAGCCGCACGGTGCCCCAGGGCTCGATGTCCATCGGGGTCGCATCCACCACGTCGCCGTTTACGTGCGCGGGCTCGGCGCGGCCGTCTCGCGCGGCGATGGAAAGCCGGCGGGCACGCAGCACCTCCACGCCGGGAACGCGCAGCTGCGCGGTGCCGGGCATCTCCACCCCCACCCAGAACGCCGCCAGCCGCAGGTGCGACGCGCCGCGGAAGAGGACCACGTCGATGATCGCGTCCGCCGGATCCGCATCGGAGACCAGCACGTGGCTGCCGGCAAAGTGCCGCGGCACCTTCGCCAGCACCTGCGTGGCCTCGCGGTCGATGGGGCGGCCGTGCTCATTCTCGCCCGTGACGTGCAGCGCGGGAAAGTCGTAGCGCGCCCACTCCCACACGCCGCGCGCGCCGATCCCGAGCAGCCCCAACGACGTCTTGATCCGGGGATTCACGCGCCCCATGGCCCGTGCGTCGAAGCCAACGCCCGCGCCCAGCAGCACCGCGCGCCCGCGGGACCGCCACGCGTGGAAGGTGCGGCGCGCCTTCGTATCCGCCAGCGCCCGGATCGCGGGCCCCGCCCCGAACGGAACGCCGATCTCGCGCGCGATCACGTTCACCGTGCCTACGGGGAGAATGCCGATGGGGACGTCCGTGCCGACGAGCGCCGTGGCGGCCTGGGCGAGCGTACCGTCGCCGCCGGACGTCCACACCGCCTGGACGTCGGCGGTGAGATGGGCGCGGACGAGCTCCGTCGCGTGGTCCTGGCGCTCGGTTACGAGCAGCTCGGCGTCCCAGCCGTGGCGCGCCAGCGTGTCGCGCACGTGCTCCGGGCGGGGGCGGCGCCACCACAGGCCGGCCGCGGGGTTGTAGATCAGCAGCGCTCGCCGCATCCGGTGCTCCGCGCAAAAGGGTTCGCGCGGGTTGCTGGCAAAGTGCTGGCCGTGCCGTCAGCGCGTTCGTCCGGGAAGGGGGCCCTTCCACGCCGGGCGGTTCAGCGATCCATACCCGTGGCACAGGCTGAAGATGGTGCGCACCTGCTCTTGCCTGGCCGTGTCCTCGCCCACCCTGCGGCGTCCCCCGTCGTCCACCGCGTACAGGTCCGAGCTGAACCGCACCCGCGCGTCATCGTCCGGCGGCAGGAGCGCCGCCCGCACGACGGACTCCCGCACCCCCTCGCGGAGGGTCGCGACGACGACGTTGGGCTGCAGGGTATCTACCACGAAGCCGCGTCCCTCCAGGCGCTCCGCCATGCAGGCGACCAGGGGCTGCAGGGGGCGGCGGGCCGACGTGTCGATGCCGCAGCTTTCCATCGCCCCCCGTACCTCGAACTCGTTGTCCAGGAGCCGGCTGCGGCGCCGGTGCGCGGCACCCTCTCCGGACCACCGGTGGGATTCCACGGCCCAGTACGAAGACGAGAGAGGCGGAGCGGGCTCCACGGTGAGGGTGTCCACGTAGAACCCCGGTTCATCCAGCCGGACCACGCGCAGGCGGAAGTCGTCCGTGAACGTCGTGTCCACCAGGTACCCGTGCGCGGCAAGGCGTGTCGCCGCGCACTGCATGGGTGCCGTACCCGGCGCGACGGCGACCCAGCCCGGCCCGCAGGCGGCCAGGAGGAGCACGAGCGGAAGGATGCGGAGAATCGTCATCGAAGCGGCATGAAGGGGGTGAGGAGATCCGGCGGACGGTCCGGTGCTACCGGGCCTGGCAGATGACGACCAGGTTCTCGCTGCTGTGAATGAAGGGCGCGAACTCCCAGTCGCCCCACCAGTCCATGGGAAAGAGGTTGGCTTCGCGCAGCAGGAGGTCCCACTCCGTGGCGGTGCGGATGCGCAGCTCGTGGTACTTTTCCCCGCGCTTTTCGCCCTTGCTCCAGCGCGTCCACTCGCGGCTCACGCCGTCTACCGCGTCGAACTCGCGCTCCACCCACACGGTGGCGCCGCCGTCCGTCTCCCACCAGTCGCGCTCGGCGAACCCGCCCACGATGTGGTCGCGGTGCATGGTCTCCAGCACGAACACGCCGCCGGGCTTGAGCGCCTGCCGGGCGCCGCGCAGCACGCGCAGGTCCTCCTCGTCGCTCAGGAAGTACCCGAGCGAGGAGTACAGCGACAGCACGGCGTCGAAGCGGCCCGTCCACGGGATCTCGCGCATGTCGCCGTGCACGAAGTCCACCTCCACTCCGGCGGACTTCGCGCGCCTGGCGGCGCGCGCGAGCAGTGTCTGCGACCAGTCCAGCCCCGTGACCTTGAACCCCGCGCGCGCCAGGGCGATGCTGTGCCGCCCCCAGCCGCACGCCACGTCCAGCACCTCGGCGCCAGACTCCAGCATCGTCATCTCCCGCAGCCCCTGGATCTCGCGCTCGGTGCGTTCCGGCGTGAGAAAGTCGCGGTAGATGTCGATGAACGTCTCGTCGAAGTAGCCGTCCCACCAGCCGCGCGGGGTCATGCGGGCGCTCCGCGATTGAGGTCGAGACAAAGCAGGCACCCATGGGGACGGGCGAGCCACAGGAACAGGCGAGTAGATTCCTCGGTCGGCGCGCAGAGATCCGGTACGGTCTGGGCCCAGAAGGCGCCTCCCTCGGAATGACAGGACCGCCGGAGCATGGCGATGATCGTTTGCGAGGGCCTCACGCCGCCTGCTCCGGCAGGAGGTCCAGCAGGTCGTGGATGGCGCGGATGCGGTCGCAGTCCAGGCCGTCGCGCATCCACAGCGGGTCGATGAGGATGGCCTGCATCCCGGCCGCGCGGGCGCCCTGCACGTCGATCTCGTAGATGTCGCCCACGTACACGGCCTCGGCGGGCTGGATGCCCATCCGCTCGGCGGCAAGCTGAAAGATGCGCGGATCGGGCTTGTCGATGCCCACCAGCCCCGAATCGATCACCAGCTCGAAGTACGGGCGCAGGCCCACGGACCCCAGCATCGCCTCCACCTGCCCGTCGGCGTTGGAGATGACGCCCAGCCGGTACCCGCGACGCCGCAGCTCGTCCAGCGTTTCCGCCGTGCGCTCGCGGACGTTGCCCCACAGGTTCTTTTCCGCGTGGCGGGCGAACATGCGCTGGGCCAGCGCGGGGAACGCCGACTCCGGCGCGCCGGCCTGCCGGAACATCTCGGCGAAGTAGACCTGCGCGCGGGTGCGCTCGTCGCCCTTGCTGCCGCGCGCAAGCTCGTCCATCAGCCGCTTGCTGGCGTACTCGGCTTGCATCAGCCGCTCCGTCGTGGTCTCCACCCCGTGCTCGCGCAGCGTATCCACGATGAAGGGGTGGTCCAGCCAGATCAACGTGTTGCCTGCGTCGAAGAGCACGGCCTTCAACGTCATCGCTTGCGTCCTGGTCAGCGGGTGTCGCCGCGCGGGTCGCCCGGGCGGAGCGGACAAGCTACGCACGCACGTCATCGCGCGACACCGGCGCGGGCCCTCACCCGGCTCGTTCCTCGCCACCCTCTCCCACAAACTGCGTGGGAGAGGGTATCCACCCCAGCCCGTGCACGGAGACTGGCATCGGGGAAAGTTGAAGTTCTCCCCCTCCCTCCGCGAAGCGGGGGAGGGGGCCGGGGGGGGGGCCGGGGGGAGGGGGCCTTCGCCCGTGCCGGACGCCTGCTTCCGTGCACGGATTGGGTTCTCCCCCTCTCCCGCGCAGTTTGCGGGAGATGGGGGCCGGGGGGGTGAGGGGCGCCCGCGAAGCGGCGGCTGTAGCAGCCCGCGGTGCCGGGGCTCCGCCACACCCTGCACCCCGCCCACTTGCCCCCGTGCCGCCCTTCCCCTATCTGTTTGGATACGCAGCCTCACCCCTTCCCCGCGCCGGCGGACGCACTGCCTTGCCGCGCCGCCGCGGGGGACCGACCTCATCCAGATCCGGGAGCCGCACCCGTGGCGCAGCCCGTGGAGATCTCCCTTTCCGTAAACGGCGCCCCGCAGACGCGCGCGGTGGAGCCGCGCCTGCTGCTGAGCGACTTCATCCGCCAGGACCTGGGCCTCACGGGCACGCACGTGGGGTGCGAGCACGGCGTATGCGGCGCGTGCACCGTCATGCTGGACGGCGAATCCGTGCGCTCGTGCCTGGTCTTCGCCGTGCAGGCGGACGGCGCGGAGGTGACCACCGTGGAGGGGCTGACCCCGGGTGAGGGCCCCCTGCACGTGCTTCAGGAGGCGTTTCGCGATGCGCACGGGCTGCAGTGCGGCTTCTGCACGCCCGGGATCCTGATGTCGATGGTTCCCTTTCTCCGCGACCACCCGTCGCCGGACGAGGGGGAGATCCGCGAGGCGCTGAGCGGAAACCTGTGCCGCTGCACGGGCTACGAGAACATCGTGCAGGCGGTTGCGCTGGCGGCGGAGCGGATGGGCGACGCGGGGATGACGGGCGTCATCGGCGGCGAGGTGCGGGCGGCCCGCGGCGAGGGGCCTCACCCGGGTTCGTAAACCTCACCCACCCTCTCCCACAAACTGCGTGGGAGAGGGTGTACACCCCGGTGCCGGCCCGCTGCAGATTTCCGTCGGGGTAGGAGCCGGCAGTCCGCGCAGGCGGACTTCGTGTAGTCGTTGCGGCGAATTCATTCGCTCTGCCCGGGCTCGATCCCGACGATCCACCGCCCGGCCGCTCGCACTTTCGCACTTCTCGCTCGTTCGCACTTCGTTTTCGCCCTTCGCCCTCGCACTCCGTCTTCCGTGAGCAGCAGATCGTACGTCGGAAAGTCGCCCGTACGGAACGAGGACCGCCGCCTGCTTACCGGGCAGGCGCTGTTCGTGGACGACGTGCAGCTGCCGGGAATGCTGCACGCGGCGTTCGTGCGCAGCGACTACGCGCACGCCCTCATCCAGGGCATCGACACGTCCGCGGCCCTCGCGCGCGAAGGCGTCGTCGCGGTGATCACGGCGGAGGACCTGGGCGACTACTGGCAGCCGGGGCCGCTGCTGGTGCCGCCGCCGCCCATCGAAGGCATCGTCTTCAACCAGGCGTCGCAAGTGCCGCTGGCCAAGGACCGCGTGCGGCACGTGGGCGAGGCCATCGCCATGGTCGTGGCCGTGAGCCGCTACGTGGCCGAAGACGCGGTGGCGGACGTGATCGTCGACATGGAGCCGCTGGACCCGGTCGTGGACCTGGAAGCGGCGCTCGGGGACGACGCGCCCGTCCTGCATCCCCAGCTGGGAACCAACCTGGCCGCGCACGTGGTCCAGCGGCACGGCGACTACGACGAGGCCAAGCTTTCCGCGGACCTCGTCATCAACCGCCGCTTCCACTACGACCGCGGCGCGGCGGCGGCGATGGAGAACCGCGCCGTCGCCGCGCGCTGGGACCCGCGCTCGGAGGAACTGACGATCTGGGATACCACCCAGGCGCCCATCCCCATCCGCAACGGGCTGGCGCGGATGCTGGGACTGCTGGAATCGCAGGTGCGCGTGGTGGCGCCGTTCGTGGGCGGCGGATTCGGGCCCAAGATCATGATGTTCTATCCCGAAGAGGTGCTCATCCCCTGGGTGGCCATCCGCCTGGGGCGGCCCGTAAAATGGACGGAGGATCGCCAGGAGAACTTCTTCGCGACCACGCAGGAGCGCTCGCAGATCCACGACGCGGAGGTCGCCTTTTCGTCGGACGGAAAAATCCTGGGCATCCGCGACTTCTTCTATCACGACACCGGCGCGTACGATCCGTACGGATTGACGGTGCCCATCAACAGCCAGTGCACGCTGCTGGGGCCGTACGACGTGCCGGCGTACCACAGCGAGTTCCGCGCGGTCTTCACCAACCGGACCACGGTCACGCCCGTGCGCGGCGCGGGGCGGCAGCACGGGGTGTTCGTGATGGAGCGGCTGCTGGACATCGGCGCGCGGGAGCTGGGGCTGTCGCCGCACGAGATCCGCCGCCGCAACTACCTGCGCGACGACGTGTTTCCCCACACGTTCCAGATCCTCTTCCAGGACTTTGCCCCGCTGTACTACGACAGCGGCAACTACGCGCCGGCACTGGAGGCCGCGCTGGACATCATCGGCCGCGATACCTTTCGCGAGGAGCAGGCGCGGCTGCGGGCGGAGGGGCGGTACATCGGCCTGGGCGTCGTATCGTACGTGGAAGGGACGGGGATCGGGCCGTACGAGGGCGCGCGGGTCACGGTGGAGCCGTCCGGCCGCGTGCGCGTGGCGACGGGGCTGGGCACGCAGGGCCAGGGGCACTACACCGCGTTCGCGCAGATCGTGGCCGAGGTGCTGGACGTGGCGGTGGATGACGTGCACGTGGTGACGGGCGACACGCGCGAGTTCGGCTGGGGGACGGGGACGTTCGCCAGCCGCGGCGCCGTGGTCGCGGGGAGCGCCTGCCACGAGGCCGCGCTGTCCGTGCGCCGCAAGGTGCTGGAGGTGGGCGCGCGCGTGCTGGGCGCCTCGGTGGATGAGGTGGAGCTCGCCGCCGGCAGCGTCCGCGTGATGGGCGACGACGCGCGCTCCATCAAGCTGGGGATGCTGGCCGGGCACGCGAACCCCCTGCGTGGCGCCGTGACGCCGGGGACGGAGCCCGGCCTGGAGGCGACAGCCTACTTCGGCCCGGACCACGGCAGCACGGCCAGCGGGGTGCACGCCGTCGTGGTGGAGGTGGACCCGGAGACGGCGATGGCGAAGTTCCTTCGCTACGTGGTGGTGCACGACTGCGGCAAGCTCATCAACCCGGTGATCGTGGCCGGACAGGTGCAGGGCGGCGTGGCGCACGGCATCGGCAACGCGTTCTTCGAGCAGCTGGTGTACGACGAGGGCGGGCAGCTGATGAACGCCAGCTTCATGGACTACCTGCTGCCCACGGCCATGGACGTGCCGCGGGTGGAGATGGCGCACCGCGAAACGACGGCGCCCCTGAACCCGCTGGGGCTCAAGGGCGTGGGCGAGGCGGGGTGCATTCCCACGGGTGCCGCGTTCGCGCAGGCCATCGAGGACGCGCTGCCGCACCTGGCGCTGGAGATCCGCGAGATCCCCCTGAGCCCCAACCGCCTGTGGGAGCTGCTGCGCGACGCGGCGCCGGCTGACAGGCGGGACGAGCCCATCGGCGCGGAGCCGATGGCGGCGGATTGATGGGAAGAGCGGCGGGGGATTGAGCGATTGCGGTGGATTGGGCGACGGTGGATTGGGCGACGGTGGAGGAGGCGGAGTTCCGTCCGGAGCGATTGAAATCGCCGCTGGAAAGGCACGAAGTCCACCTGCGTGGACTGCACCGCCGCCCTCGTGCACAGGGGCGAAGCCCGCGGTAGGCCGATGGAGACGGATGGACGCGTCATCGGCGCGATCTCCGAATCTGGAGTCCACGAAGGTGGACTTTGCGAAGTTCCAGCGGCGAATTCATTCGCTCTGGTGCGTGGACTGCACGGTCGCCCTGGTGCAGGGAGGCGAGATTCGCGGTGAGCCAAGGGAAAACGGACGCCGCGTCATCGGCGCGATCTCCGAATCTGGAGTCCACGAAGGTGGACTTTGTGAAGTTCCAGCGGCGAATTCATTCGCTCTGGTGCGTGGACTGCACGGCCGCCCTGGTGCACGGAGGCGAGATTCGCGGTGGACGGAGAGAGATGGCCGGCCGCTTTATCGGCGCGATCTCCGGCTCCGGAGTCCACGAAGGTGGACTTTGCGAAGTTCCAGCGGCGAATTCATTCGCTC
>DASQZE010000515.1:0-2423 GCA_035638875.1 Longimicrobium sp. | reverse complement strand
GCCGAGGGCACGAAGATCCGCGCGTTCGGCCACACCTCGCGCGTTTCTCCCTCCGCCACCACGGCGATGCGCGTGATGGTCTCCGCACCCGTGCGGAACTCCACCTTGTAGGCGCCGGGGATCACCCCCACCTCCACCCGGCCCAGGTTGTGGGCCAGGGGCAGGCGCTCCAGCCGCCCGTCGTAGACCGCCACCTCCACGTGCGGGCTCTCGCCGGGATCGCAGACCAGGCGCGCCGTGGCGCCCGGCATCTCAAAGGCGGACATGGTTCGCCCCCTCGTCCTTGACCTCGATTCCGGTCTCGCGCAGGATGCGCCCGTCGTCCATCACCCGGAACACGTAGATGTGCCCGGGAATCAGGTCCAGCACGCGCAGGTTCCCGCCCGCGCCGCGCGGCGCATCCTCCACGGGCTTCATCCCCGCCCCCGCGTCCAGCACCATGAAGCCGCGCTCCGGCTCCGTGAGCTCCACCGTCACTTGCACGCGGGGCGGCGGGCACCCCTCGCGCAGCACGAAGTCGAAGTTCACGCGCACGTCCGGCCGCTGGTCCGTCCCCGGCACCCGCAGCGCCTCCACCTGCCGCAGCACGTAGCGCTTGAGGCTTTCGGAGGTGATGCGCCCGTCCGGCGTGGCCGCCTTGCACGCCAGCCCGTCCAGCAGGGCGCGGGTAAAGACGCCGCCCACGCCCGACCCGTTCTCCCCAAACGCCCGCTCGCGCGACTTGCGGCCGAACCCGGTGGCAAATGCGTACAGGATGTTGACTTTGTGGGCGGCGGCGGGATCCGACTTGAAGCGCAGGGGAATGTTCGCGTCGGGAAGGTCCCAGTCGTGGTCGCGGCAGCAGTCCATGAAGAGCACCACGTCCTCGAAGAGCGCGGCCTGGCGGAAGAGGTTGGCGTATTTGCTGCCGGGCATGTAATTCACGGAGATGGCCGAGGTGTTGGACATAAGCAGTCCCGCCTCGTCCACGCTGGGGCCAATCCCGTGGCCCGCCATGAACAGGTAGAGCCGCCGGCCGACGTAGTCGTCCTGCCCTGGCGAGCGTGCCTCCACGAGTTCCGCGAGCCACTCGATGATGGGCTCCATCGTGGGCGCCCAGGGGTCGGACGACGAGAGGAACAGCTTGATGTTCTCCCCGGGCACGTCGCCCCCGGCGGGGTCGCGCAGCCAGCGGACGAACGCCTCCGCATCGTTCTTGGCCCCGTCCAGCCCATCGAGCGCCTTGTAGTCGTCGATGCCTATGACCAGGGCAAAGTCCTCGCTGTTGGGCATCCCGTCAGAAGCCGTGCTGAAGGATGTGCGCCAGGCTCGCGCGCGTGAGCTCGTCCTTGTCGTCCAGGTCCCCGTGCTTCTTGCTCGTGCAGCGCCACCCCGGGCCCCGGTCTTCCGTGCCGCCCGTCCACACGCGGGCGTCCGGCCCCAGCCAGGCGGTGACCTCGCGCACGTCGTCGCGGTCGTACGCGCCACCCGTGTAGTAGCGCTCCATCCCCACCAGCGGCATGTCGGCCTCGTCCTCCTCCAGCACGCCGGAAACGAAGTACAGCAGGGAGCCCTTCATTACCGGGGGAAACTCCCAGTAGGCCCGCTCGTCCGCGTCCGACAGGCCGAACGACCGGACGTTGGCCACGCGCCGGCGCAGCACGTCCATCCGCGCGTGCAGGAACGGAAAGCTGCAGGCGGCGGCCAGGAAGACGACGTCGAACTTCCGGCCCTCCGGCAGGATGCGGTCGGCCTGCTCCAGGAAGTGGCCGATGTAGATGGCGCCCGTGCTGTGCCCCACCAGCGTCACCCGGCGGCCCTCGGGCCAGTTGGCCGCCAGCCGCTGCAGGAATGCCGTGCCCCCGTGCCGCATGGGGTCGCCGCCGAACGAATCCTTCGTATCGTTCTTCATGGCGTTCCACACCAGCACGCCCACGTTGTCCAGGTACAGCGCGCGCAGCACCTCCTCCACCACCGTGGAGTACAGCCCGTGGTCGCGGCCCGCGCGGTAGCGGCGGACCACGTTGCGCACCACCTGCCCCCCGAAGCGGGCCAGGGTGATGATGGTGCCCAGGCCCCGCGCGCCCGGCTCCGGCGTCTCCTCCGCGATCTCCTTGAGGATCGTGGCGGACATCAGCGTGGTGGTGGATCCGCGCACGGTGGATGATCCGCGCGTCCGCAGCTCGGCCTCTACCGCGTTCGGGTCGCGCAGGCCGGCGGCGATCTTCTGCGCCTCCTCGTTCATCACCCGGTCCGACGTAATCTCGCGCTTGACCTGCTCCTCCTGAAGGGGCGTGAGCTCGTCCATGGCGGCACGGTCGGGCGACAGGGCCGCTTCACGGGCATCCAGCTCCCGCTCCAGCGCCTCCAGGTCGTCTTCGCGCGGCAGGTCCTTGAGCGAAGGCGCGTCCAGCGTTCCCGTGCTGCGCGCGCCGCGGGGGAGC
>DASQZE010000514.1:0-2256 GCA_035638875.1 Longimicrobium sp. | reverse complement strand
TCATTCTGTTCTCCGCGTCCTCCGCGCTCTCCGCGTGAAGCCCCTCCTTAAAACTTTGAGTGCACACTCAACTCGGATATCCGGTATCACAAGTTTTTTTCCTGTTGCCCTGTTGCTACGAATGCGTCGATCTGCTATCGGTTGTGTCACGCTTTGTCAGAATCGTCCCAACCAGGAATCCTCCGTGCTCTCCCGCCATCGCTCGCTGCCGCTGATCGCCGTCTTCCTCACCGCCGCCGCCGCGCAGGCGCAGCGCAGCGCCGTCTACTATCCCGGGCCGGGGGACGCGTGGGAGCGGCGCGCGCCGGCGCAGGCGGGGATGGACGCGGCGCTGCTGGACTCCGCCGTCGCATTTGCCGTGGCCAACGAGAGCCGCGCGCCGCGCGACCTGGAGCTGGCGCATTACCAGACCTTTGGACGCGAGCCGTTCGGCGAGGCGGTGGGCCCGTTCACCGAGCGCGGCGACCCCGCGGGGATCGTCATCCGCAACGGCTACATCGTGGCCGAGTGGGGCGATCCGCACCGCGTGGACATGACCTTCAGCGTGACGAAGAGCTTTCTGTCGTCCGTCGTGGGCGTGGCGGTGGACCGGGGGATGATCCGCAGCGTGGACGATCCCGTCCATCCGTACGTGGGGCCGACCTTCGTCCTGGCGCCGGAGGGCGGCGGCCGGCACGCGGGCGGCCTGGGCGAAGGCCGGCCGCTGCAGCTGTTCGACACGGAGCTAGAGCGGCGCATCACCTGGAACCACCTGCTGCGCCAGACCAGCGACTGGGAAGGCACACTCTGGGGCAAGCCGGACTGGGCCGACCGCCCCCTGCAGAACCCGCAGGAGTGGCTCACGCGCCCCCGCAACGAGCCGGGCGGCGCGTACGAGTACAACGACGTGCGGGTGAACCTGCTTGCGCTCGCCGCGACCAACGTGTGGCGGCGGCCCCTGCCGGAGGTGCTGCGCGAGGAGGTGATGGACCCCATCGGCGCCTCGCCCACGTGGCGGTGGGTAGGTTACGAGAACTCATGGATCCTGCTGGACGGCCGCCCCGTGCAGGCCGTGAGCGGCGGTGGGCACTGGGGCGGCGGGATGTTCATCAGCGCGCGCGACATGGCCCGCTTCGGCTACCTGACCCTGCGCCGCGGCCGGTGGGGCGACCGGCAGGTCCTCTCCGACGGGTGGGTGCGGATGGCGCTCACCCCCACGCCCGTGGAGCCCACGTACGGCTTCATGAACTGGTTCGTGAACACGGACCGCAAGTACCTCCCCAGCGCGCCGGCCACCGCGTTTGCGCACGTGGGCAACGGCACCAACGTGGTCTATGTGGATCCCGAGCACGACCTGGTCGTCGTGGCGCGGTGGATCGCCAACCCCGCCGTGGACGGCCTGGTGCAGCGGCTGCTGGCCTCCGTCCGCACGCGCTGAGGAGGACGGATGCACTGGTTTGCGGCGACGATCGGATTCGCGGACGTGCTCGGTCCGCCTGGTCGCGGCCACCCTCATCGGCGCGGCGCTGGGGCTCAACCGCGAAATCCGCGGCAAGCCGGCGGGGCTGCGCACGCACGCGATGGTGGCGCTGGGCACGGCGCTGGTCACGCTCACGGGCATCGAGCTGGCGGGCCACGACGGCGACTTCGACAGCGACTCCGTGTCGCGCGCCATCCAGGGGATCACGGCGGGGATCGGGTTCCTGGGCGGCGGCACCATCCTCAAGTCGGATTCCGGCGAGCACATCAGCGGGCTCACGACCGCGGCCAGCCTGTGGGTGGTGGCGTGCCTGGGGATCGCCTGCGGTGTGGGCCTCTGGCAGATGGCGGTGGTCGCCCTGGTGCTGGCGCTCCTGGTGCTCATCCTGGGCGAGCCCGTGGAGCGCGTGGTGCACCGCTTCGTGGGCAGCCGCGGCAAGGGCTGATCGGGCGCCCCGGCACCGGCGGATGCGGCGGCGCGCACGCTGCCGCCCGCCGCGCACGCCGATTGCCTGCATCCGCGGCGTCCGCGTCCCCCCAACCGCCGCCCGGAGAAGCTCATGCGCGAGTCCGACATTCCCCCGCCCGGCGATCCGTCCATGCGCGGCAGCCGCATCTTCGGCCTGGTGATCATCGCCGTGATCCTGGTGTTCATCGTCTGGTTCGCGGCGGAGAACTGGACCCGGCGTGACCCCGGCAACAACCCCACGGTGCCCACTGGACAGAGCTCGGGCGACCAGCGGCGGTAGCCGCGCATTTAACCAGAACGCGAACGCCGGCCGCACCTCATCGGGTGCG
>DASQZE010000513.1:0-11706 GCA_035638875.1 Longimicrobium sp. | reverse complement strand
GAAACTCGCGCGTTGCGTGCCCGTACGATCCGCCGGGCCCAACGTGTTTGCCCGCATCCGCTTACCTGCATCCCCCGAAACGCTTGACAGGTCCGCGCATGCAAGGCAGAGTTGGGTCCTCCGCCCTTTCGTCACCCGGTGGGTCGTCCCCCCGGCGCGAGCGCGCGCCAACGCCATCCTTCAGCATCCCGAGGGCAGAGATGCCGTACGCCATCCCCCGCATCCGTTCCGCCCGGCGCGCCACCTCGGCCGGCCTCCTGCTGCTGGCGGCCGCGTGCGGCGGCGACGTGCCCGAGGAATTGTCGCAGACGGCCAACGCCGAGGGCGTGGACCAGGCATCGTCCGCCAGCATCACCGAGCGCGAGCAGGCCGACTTCAGCCCCCCGGCGGACGGCGTGCTCACGACGCGGCAGGTGGACGCGCTCCTGCGCACGACGCTCGTGCAGTTCGACCTCATCCGCCAGGAAGCGCCCCGGTACCACCAGAAGCTCGCGCAGATGGAGGAGCGCGGCGCGCAGGGCGGCCTCATCGCCGGGCTGCGCAGCGCCGTGGACGCGGGCGGCGTGGTGCTGGGCTTTGGCGACATGGTGAGCGGCAGCTTCGTGCGGTCCGCCCGGTCGCAGGGGGTGAACCCCGCGGAGATGGAGTGGGTGCGCGGGCAGATGGTGGAGGTCAGCGCCCACTTCGCCATGCGCGCCGTTCACCAGGAACGCGTGGACCAGGCCCGGGCCATGCGCGCGCAGGCGGAGCAGTACCGCGGCCAGCCCGGCTTCAGCGACGAGCAGGTGCGGGAGATGATCCGCAACGCCGAGCAGTCGGAGCGCGACGCCCGCGAGCAGATGAAGGCCACGGGCACCGTCGCGCGCAACCTGGAGGTGCTGCGCCGCGCCAAACCCAACGTGACGCCCCACATGTGGGGTGCCGTGACCCTGGCCGGCGGCGCGGGCGGGCTGGCCGGGCTGAGCGGCCTTGCGACCCCCAACGACACCACGGCGCAGCGGCAGATGGACGAGTGGCGCCGCATCTACACCGACGCGCTGGCCAACCAGGTCACGCCCGGCCTGGAAGCCACCGCCCCCGCCGGGTCTCGTCCCCGCCTGGACGGCGCGTCCTGACGGCGGCGCGAGCCACCGATGGGACTCGGTGGAATGGACTCGGCGGATGGACATTGGCGGATCGACTTCGGCGGATGAACTTCGGCGGATCGAGTTCGGTGGATGGACATCGGTGGATGAGAAAGGGCCGGCGTGTTGCCGGGCCCTTTTCCCTTTTCCGCCCCCACTCCGCCCCGGTGCACACGATTGAATGCTGCACGAGCCGTCGGCGAAGGCCGACATCACGTTTTCGGTGCCGCGACTTCAGTCGCCGGGCCGGGACTCCGCCTGACCTGCACCGAACCCTGTGCGGCGGATGGCTCGGCCGAAGCCTGGCCCTTCCCGCTCCTCCACCCCCTCCGTGGCAGGCCGCATCGCGGCGCTCGGGTTGACACAACCCCGCGTGGGGGATAGGTTTGCGGGTCCGGACAGGCCGCGCGCGGGCGCGGCGGGAAGACACGCGCGCAGGAGGATCAGGGCGGCCGCCGCCCGGTCCTCCTTTCCATTGCCGGGAGCCCGCGCGGCATGGGCCAAACGGGCCCGGTATCGTTGCGCTTTCGTCCACCCCGGTGCATCTTCCTGCGCAGTCCATGAGCCGAACCGCACTGATCACCGGGGCCACCGGCTTCGTCGGCGGGCACCTGGTCCGGCGGCTGGCCGAGGCCGGCTGGCAGGTGCGCGCCCTGGTGCGCGCCACCAGCGACACGCGCGCCCTGGAGCAGGCCGGCGTCCAGCGCATCACGGGCGACCTGGACGACGTGGAGGCCCTGGCGCGCGGTGCCGACGGCGCCGACACGGTGTTCCACCTGGCGGCCCTGACCGTGGCGCGGGGCGAGGCGCCGTTCATGCGCGCCAACGCGCAGGGGACCCGCAACGTGGTGCGGGGGGTACTCAGCGCCTCGCGCCGCCCCCGGCGGCTGGTGTACCTGAGCTCCTACGCGGCGTGCGGCCCCGCCCGCCACGGGCGCCCGCGCACCGCCGGCGAAACCCCCGAACCGCTTACGGCGTACGGGCGCACCAAGCTGCAGGGCGAAGCGGCCGTGCGCGAGGCTGAGGCGGCGGGGGTGCAGGCCGTCATCCTTCGCGCGCCGCCCGTGTACGGCCCCGGCGACCGCGCCCTCCTCCCCTACTTTCGCCTGGTGAAGCACCGCCTGGCACCCGCACCCGCGGGGCCGGAGCTGCGCACACACATGGTGTACGTGGAGGACCTGGCGGCGGCCCTGCACCGCGCCGCCGACGCGCCGGCCGGCACCTACGCGGTGGCCGAGCCGGTGGAGCACCCCTGGAGCGCCGTCGTGGGCGCCATGGCGGGTGCCATGGGGACGAGACCGCTGCGCGTTCCGCTGCCCCCGGCGGCGGTGCGGGCGGCGGGCGCCGTGGCCGGCTGGTTTGGCGGCCTGGGCGTATTCAACCAGGAAAAAGCCGAGGAGATGCTCGCCCCGGCCTGGCTTTGCGACCTCACGGGGCTGGAGGCGCTCCTTCCTGCCGGCACGGCCACGCCGCTGGCCGCCGGCATCGGGCGCACCGCCCAGTGGTACCGAGAACACGGATGGGTTTGATGGCGACGATCGAGCAGACCGTGGACCTCTTCGACAAGTGCCGCCGGTTTACGGCCGCGCGGGAGATGATGGACCGCGGCCTGTACCCGTACTTCCAGCCGATCGAGGAGTCGCACGACACCGAGGTGGTGATCCGCGGCGAAACCAAGATCATGGTGGGCTCCAACAACTACCTGGGGCTCACCCATCACCCGTACGTGCTGGAGCGGGCCCGCGAGGCTCTGTTCCGCTACGGCACCGGCAACACGGGCAGCCGATTCCTGAACGGCACGCTGGACCTGCACGAGCAGCTGGAAAGCCGCCTGGCGTCGCTCATGGGCGCCGAGGCCGCGCTCGTGTTCAGCACGGGGTACCAGACCAACCTGGGCATCCTGAGCGGGCTGGTGACGCGCGGCGCCGTGGTGGTGCAGGACCGGCTGAACCACGCGTGCCTGCTGGACGGCGCGCAGCTGGCCGCCGGCGACCTGGCCCGCTACCAGCACGGCGACATGGGCGCCCTGCGCCGCGTGCTGGAGCGCCACCGCGACGGCAACGGCGTCCTCATCGCCACGGACGGCGTGTTCTCGATGGAAGGCAACATCGTGGACCTGCCCACCATCGTGGACATCAAGGAGGAGTACGGCGCCCGCCTGCTGGTGGACGACGCGCACTCGGTGGGTGTTCTGGGGCCCAACGGCGGCGGCACGGCCGAGCACTTTGGCCTGCAGGACCGCGTGGACCTCACGATGATCACCTTCTCCAAGTCGTTCGCGTCCATCGGCGGCGCGGTGTCGGGGCCGGAAGACGTCATCCACTACCTCAAGCACCACTCGCGCCCCCTCATCTTCAGCGCCAGCATGCCCGGCTCGGCCGTGGCCACGGTGCTGGCGTGCCTGGACGTGATGGAGCAGGAGCCGCAGCGCCGCGAGCAGCTGTGGCAGAACGCGGACTACCTGCGCGGCGGCCTCAACGCCCTGGGGTTCGATACGGCGGAGTCGGTCACGCCCATCATCCCCGTGGCGTCGGGGAACATGGAAAAGACGTTCATCTTCTGGCGGGCGCTCTTCGACGCGGGGATCTTCACCAACCCCGTGCTGCCGCCGGCCGTGCCCGAGAACGCCTGCCGCCTGCGCACGTCGGTGATGGCCACGCACACGCGCGAGCAGCTGGACCGGGTGCTGGACGCGTTTGGCCGCGTGGGCCGGCAGCTGGGCATTTTGGGGGGCGCCGCGTGAGCTCGTCCGCGCCCGCCGTTCCGCGTGCGGGGCCGGGCGCCGGGGGCGTGACGATTCGCGAGATCCCCCGCGGCGGGTCGATGAAGCCCTTCATCGACCTGTCGTGGACGATCAACGCGGCCGATCCCCAGTGGGTGCCGCCCCTGCGGATGGCCCTGGAGCCCGTCCTCGACCGCAACAAGCACCCCTTCCACCAGCACGCCGAAGTCGCCTACTTCCTCGCCGAGCGTGGGGGAAAGGTCGCCGGGCGCATCGCCGCCGTCGTAAACCACCAGTACAACCAGCACCACGCGCCGGACCGCACGGGCTTCTTCGGGTTCTTTGAATCCGCGGACGATCCCGCCGTGGCCGCCGCCCTGCTGGACGCGTCGTCGGCGTGGCTGTGCGCGCGCGGGATGGAAACGATGCGCGGCCCGTTCAACTTTTCCACCAACGACGAGTTCAGCTCGCCCGGCGTGCTCATCCATGGGTTCGACCGGCCGCCCTCGGTGATGATGTCGCACAATCCGCCGTACTACGGGCGGCTGATGGACGCGGCGGGGATGGCCAAGAGCAAGGACCTGGTGGCGTACTGGATCCCGGATCGCATTCCCGAGCGGCTGCGCAACGCCATGGCGCGGCTGGGGCAGCGGGCGGGCGTGACCATCCGGTCCGTGCGGATGAAGGATTTGAAGCAGGAAGTGGCGAAGGTACAGGAGGTGTACAACGCCGCCTGGAGCCAGAACTGGGGCTTCGTGCCCATGACGGAGGCGGAGTTCCACCACATGGCCAGGGAGCTGCGGCCCGTGGTGGAGCCGGACTTCGTGCTGCTGGCGGAAAAGGCGGACGGCGAGCCCATCGGGTTCCTGCTGGCGCTTCCGGACCTGAACCGCGCCTTCAAGCACCTGCCCGACGGGCGGCTGTTTCCGTTCGGCGTGTTCAAGTTCCTCTGGCAGCAGCGCCGCATCCGCGCCGCGCGCATCCTCACGCTGGGCTTGAAGCCCGGCTACCAGCACCTGGGGCTGGGCGCCGCCATGTACACGCGGCTGCTGGAGATCGGCATCTCCAAGGGGTACACGGGCGCGGAAGGATCGTGGATCCTTGAGGACAACCACGAGATGTGCACGGCGCTGGAGAAGCTCGGCGCGGACCAGTACAAGCGCT
Source organism: Longimicrobium sp. (assembly GCA_035638875.1). Classification (GTDB taxonomy): domain Bacteria; phylum Gemmatimonadota; class Gemmatimonadetes; order Longimicrobiales; family Longimicrobiaceae; genus Longimicrobium. The sequence continues at coordinate 6,696 of DASQZE010000513.1, read as the reverse complement.
ACCGCGTGTACGAGCGGCCGGTCTGATCCGGCTTACGGACTGATCCCAGGATCAGCCGATGATGCGAAGCCCCTCGCCGGAATGCTGGCGGGGGGCGTTTTCGTGTCTGGTGAGCGAATGAATTCGCCGCGCCGCGACTTCAGTCGCCGGGGTTTCGGGCCCGGCCACCGTCTCGAATCCGATCCCTCCAATCCGCCTCCCCCCTACCGCACCGCGAGCCCGATGCGCTCGCGGTGGTCGTCCTCGGCGCTCTGCAGGGTGTCCCAGGCGCGCTGGGCGGTGCGGCGCACGGCGGTGCGGGGCGCGCGGCGGGTGGGCCAGGGCGCGGACACGCTGTTGGGATCGCCCGGATACAGCCCGATGCTGCTGGCCACGATCGCCTCGGCCACCACCTGCCGCGTGTCGCGGTCCAGCCCCGCCATCACGTCCAGCACCCGCAGCGCGCCCTGGATGTACGCGTCGGACAGAAAGGTGGCGTACTCGTCGCGCAGGGCGCCGCTTCCCAGCTCCGCCTGGCGCGACAGCAGGCCGGCCAGCGCCTCGTCGTCATCCTCCTTCACCCCGCGCAGCAGCAGCACGCTGGCGACCTGGTGCCAGCGCGACCGCGCCGACGAGACCGCCGAGGTGCTGAACAGCTCGTCGTCCAGCCGGTCCAGCAGGGCGGGCGTGTTCTCGCCCTCCAGCTCCACGATGAACGGATCGCGCGGCGGGGGCTCGCCCTCGCGCCGGCGCGACGCGGTGGAGGCCGTCTGCGCGGGGCGCTCCGCGGGCTGCGGATTGCGGCCGCCCACGATCACGATCTCCGTGCCCGCCTGCACGTTGTGGAACAGGCGCAGGGCGTCGGCGTTGGCCAGGCGGATGCACCCGTGCGACACGCGCTGCCCCAGCAGCTCCGGCTTGTCCGTGCCGTGGATGGCCAGCCCCTGCCCGATGAACACGGCCGCCGAGCCCAGCCCGCGGGGAAAGCGGCGCGCGTCGGAGTTGCGCGCGGGAACGCGCAGCCCCTTTTCGATGAAGTACCAGTCCGGGGCGATCCAGTCCGGCTCGATCTCCTTGTAGGTGACGTTGAAGGTGCCGTTGGGCGTGGCGAAGTCCCACTCGCCGGTGCCGTGCTCCAGCCGCATTCCCGTCCCCGTGCCCACCGGCGCCGACCACAGCACCCGCCGCCCCCGGGCGAAGTACAGGCGGTTGTAGTCCAGGTCCACCACCACGGCGTATCCGCCCCGCGCCAGCGACGCCGAGCGCACGCGGGCCAGCGGGTTGGACGGCTGCGTGCGCTGCGCCTGCGCCACCGGCCGCGTCTGCGACGGGCGCGCGTCGGCCGGGGGACGCGCGGGGGGGCGGGCCTGCGTGCGCGGGCCAATGGACGGGCGCGTGCGCGAGGACTGCGCGTCCAGCTGCGGGGTGGCGGCGGCCAGGCCCGCGGCCGCGAGCGCCATGACGCCGGCGCGGCGAAGGAACTCTATGCTGTGCATGATGCTGCGGGACTTCGGGTGAACCGGACCACGGTGCTTCCGAGGATCATCGAGGGCAATCCGCGTACCCGCCGCGCCGGATCGGTGTTTCGGCCCGCAACGGTGCGGCAGGACGCGATACCACGGCTCCATCCGCTGCGTTCCTCCCCTTCCTCCGCCGAGCCCGAGTGTCCGCTTTCGTAGACGCTGGTGTGCAATCGACACATCCAGCCGCGCGACCCTGGCCGGGTCCAGGGGGGTGGTGGGACCCGGCGCCAATGCCGCAGCCAGCCGTACCTGATCCAGATCTGCGTGATCTGCCCTCCCTAATCCGCCTTCGCAGGACAGACGATCGCCTGCGCTGGCCAATCCGTCGCTCATCTCGGTAACCGCTTGCCGGGTCGTAGTCCAGGATCACCGGCGCGCCGCATTCGGTGTGGATTAACCGTCCCGAATGCGCCTTTGGCAGGGAAATAGACTCGCTGTCATGCCCGATCCGTTACGCGCTACGAGGCGATCCGCTGCTGCGGCTGATCAGCGGGGTACATGGATGGACGCCGGGCCGGTCCCCGCGAGGGAGCCCGGCCCGGTGCGTTTCGCGGATCATCGATCGTCCCAGCCGCGACCTCACGCGGGACAGGGAGACAACAAGGAGACGAAAAGCCGGGTCCCCGCATGGCCCGGCTTCTCTGCATCCGGCAGGGGTGATAAACTGCCTGGCGCCCGCCGCGGGCGCCATCGCCCGAGAACCGGCAGGATCTTCGTGCCTCCTGATCCCATTGCGGCCGGCGCCGCCGAGCCGCATCCCCTGCGCCGCCTGATCCGCTACGCGCGCCCGCACCGCCGGCAGACGTGGGCGGCGTCGGCGTGCTCCGCCCTGAACAAGTTTTTCGACCTGGCCCCCGAGGCGCTGATCGGCGTGGCCGTGGACGTGGTGGTGCGCGGGCGGCAATCCATCATCGCCGCCCTGGGCTATCCCGATCCGCGCCACCAGCTCGTGGTGCTGGCCGCCATCACCTTCGTCGTCTGGGTACTGGAGTCGCTGTTCCAGTACCTGTACGGCGTGCTGTGGCGCAACCTGGCGCAGACGGTACAGCACGAGCTGCGCGTGCAGGGATACGCGCACCTGCAGGAGCTGGATCTGGCCTACTTCGAGGAGCGCAGCACGGGCGGGATGATGTCCGTCCTGGGCGACGACGTGAACCAGCTGGAGCGGTTCCTGGACACGGGCCCCAACGAGATGATCCAGGTGACCACCACGGTGCTCCTGGTGGGCGGGACGTTCTTCGTGATGGCGCCGGAGGTGGCGTGGATGGCCATGCTGCCCATGCCCTTCGTGATCTGGGGCTCCCTCCGCTTTCAGCACCGGCTGCAGCCGCTGTACGCCGCCGTTCGCGAAAGGGCCGGCGCCGTGAACGCGCGGCTGGCCAGCAACCTGGGCGGCGTAACCACCATCAAGGCCTACGCGGCCGAGGCGCACGAGACGGCGCGGGTCACGGCGGACAGCCAGGCGTACCGGCAGGCCAACCGCCAGGCCATTGCCTACAGCGCCGCGTTCGTGCCGCTCGTGCGCATCCTCATCCTCGTCGGCTTTACGGCGACGCTCGTGTTCGGGGGATTCCAGGTGCTCGACGGGGCGCTGGCCGTGGGCACGTACTCGTTTCTCGTCTACATCAGCCAGCGGCTGCTGTGGCCGCTGACGCGGCTGGGCGAGACGCTGGACCAGTACCAGCGGGCAATGGCCAGCTCGCGCCGCATCTTCGGGATGCTGGACACGCCCGTGGAGGCGCACCCCGGCGACCGCGCGCTGCCGGCGGGGACGGTTCGCGGGGGCGTGGAGATGCGCGCCGTGACCTTTGCCTACCGCGGCCGCGACCCCGTGCTGCAGGACTTTTCGCTGCGCATTGCGCCCGGGGAGACGGTGGCCGTCGTGGGGCCCACGGGTTCGGGCAAGAGCACGCTCGTAAAGCTGCTGCTGCGCCTGTACGAGCTGGACGCGGGCGAGATCCTGCTGGACGGCACGGACATCCGCACCGTCCGCCTGGGCGACCTGCGCCGGGCCATCGGCCTGGTGAGCCAGGACGTGTTCCTGTTCTCCGGCACCGTGCGCGAGAACATCGCCTACGGATCCTTCGGCGCCACGGCCGAGCAAGTGGAGCGTGCGGCGCGGCTGGCCGAGGCGCACGAGTTCGTGGTGTCGCTGCCGGAGGGATACGAGACGCTGGTGGGGGAGCGCGGGGTCAAGCTGAGCGGGGGGCAGCGGCAGCGCATCGCCATCGCGCGGGCCATCCTGAAGGACCCGCCCATCCTGGTGCTGGACGAGGCCACCTCCGCCGTGGACAACGAGACGGAGGCGGCCATCCAGCGCTCGCTGGACCACATCAGCCGCGACCGCACCACCATCGCCATCGCGCACCGGCTGAGCACCGTTCGCAACGCGCACCGCATCTACGTGATGGAGCACGGCCGCATCGTGCAGCACGGCACGCACGGCGAGCTGCTGGCCGCTGGCGGGATGTACGCCGCGCTCTGGCGGGTGCAGACGGGGGAGGGGACGGAAGGGCGTTGAAAAGTGCGAAAGTGCGAAAGTGCGAAAGTGCGAAAGTGCGAAAGTGCGAAAGTGCGAAAGTGCGAAAGTGCGAAAGTGGACGGGCGGGATCGTGCACGTGAGGCGGGCATCGGGCCTGAGCGGCTAAAGCCGCCGCTGGGACTGCGATAAGCCCTGTCTCGCGCCGAGGCGCGACACGAACAGGGCTTCAACTGCGTTACGTCACATCGGTGCACCGTGATGGCCCGTGGTGGGGCAGCCCGCGAAGGCGGACTTCGCGATTTTCCAGCGGCGAATTCATTCGCTCCGGCCGGGGCCGCGCCTTCCGCTCACTCACCCGCCCTCTCGGCGCGCTTCCGCTCACGACATCATCCATCCGCGCGCGCATCCGCTTACCCGCCCTCCGGCGCGCTTCCGCTCACCACACTGGTCGTCGGCGCACTTCCGCTCACCACATCGGCCGTCCGCACCCCGCTCACCTGCCGCGAATCCGGGCGCGCCTCCGCTCCGGGCGACTGCTGCCGCTTCGCCCGCGGCCCCGGCCCCGCGGCTACCGCGGCTGGATGCGGAAGTAGTAGAGCTGGTTCGTGGTGACCACCACGAGCTCCTCGCCCGTGACCTCCAGGTACCCCGCGGCGCTGTCCAGCGGCTGGCGGTCCAGGATGCGGCCCGTCGCGCGGTCGACCAGGAACAGGCTGTCCGGCTCGGCCGTGAAGCCGTAGCCGGCGACGACGTACGGGCCGTGCAGCAGGATGATGTTGTTGGACGTGCGCGGCGGCGTGCGCCACGCGACGGTTCCCGCCACGGGGTCCACGGCCAGCAGCGACGAGCACGCGCCGCCCGCCTCGCGCGAGTACGACTGGCACGCCTCGTTGAAGTACAGCCGTCCGTTGGCGTAGCGGACGTCCTGCACCTCCAGGTGATCCGTCCGCGACAGGAAGAGGTTCAGGTTCGTGTCCCACGCACGGCTGCCGTTCCGCCGGTACATCACCGCGCGATACGCCACATTTCCGCTGTTCGGGCCGCCGCCCAGCGGGCCGCGGTAGAAGCCCATCCACCCGTCCGCCGTGCTGTCGGCGATGAACAGCTGCAGCCCGTCCAGCTCCGCCTTGAGGTACGCCGGCCGCTCGGATGGCACCTCCTGCCGCAGCCGGTACTCCAGCCCGTTCGGCTTGTTGGCGCCGCTCAGCCCCAGCTGCGCGTAGCCCCGCCCGTTCAGCGGCTCCGCGCGCAGGCGCACCAGCCGCGCATCCGGCGCGGGCATCTCCGGCGGACGCCGCGGGGGCGCCATCGTGCCGCCGGGCGATCCGGCCACCGGCGGCGTGGTGGCTGGCGTCGGCCCTGGCGGCGCGGACGGCGCGTCCTGCGGCGCCGGGTTGGCGGTGCAGGCAGCCAGCACGGCGGCCGCGGCGATCGTCATCCAACCGGTGTGTCTCGGCAACGGCACCATCGTCTCCTGCTGCGGGTTGCTGCGCGTACGACGTTTGGACACGCCTCCATCGGCGCTCGTGCACGTGGACCTGCACGAACTTCGCCGTCGAGCCTTTCCGGGTGAAACGGAGCAGGGGCCCGCGACCGGGCCCCTGCTCGTTTGACGTCCGCGCGTTCCCGATCATCGGTTGGACCTGTTTCGTTTCCAGGGGGCTCCTCCTGGATGGGAGCCCCCCTTCACTCGCCTCCGCTTCCGCCATCCCCCCCGCCGTCCGCGCCCGCGTCGCCGAACCCGTCCAGCGCCTCCAGCACGCCCGCCCAGTCGATCGCGCCGAGCATCTCCAGCGTGTCCAGCCAGGCGGTGCGGCGCTCCTCTTCCTCCTCACCCCGTCTCCCGCACGGCGGGCGAGCCGGACGACCCGCCCCAGCCATGCCGTCGCGCGCGCGTAATCCGCAGCACGCAACGCCATGCGGCCCGCGAGGAGCGCGTGCGTGGCCGTGCGCGGAGCCGCCAGCGCCGCGCGGGCGGCAGCCTCGAAGGCGGTTTGCGGCCAGCCGCCTTCGTCTGCCCAGGCCGCGAGGGCCGCACCGGCCGAGGCGGCAAGGGGCCCGGCGATGGCCGGCGCGCCGAGCAGGCCCGACAGCACGACCAGCGCGTCCCGGGGAACGGGCTCCAGCGCACCGAGGGATTCGATGCGGGCGGCCCGCCTCCGTTCCGCTTCCCCGCGAAACAGGCGGTCTCGCGTGGCCGGCTCACAGTCGCTCCAGAGGTCCACTGCGCGTAAGGAGAGCCAGATGACGGCGCCCAGGTCGCTGTTGAGCTCCTGGAGAACCGCGGCCGCGGGGAACGGTTCCCGGGAGGGCATCGAGCCGAGCAGCATCCGCATCCGTGAAGTCAGGGCCCGCGTGGGGAATCGAGCTGGATGTCCCAAGGCTAGACTGGCCGGCCCATGCCTTCCAGTCATGGGCGATCGAAGTCCCGGATGTGGCTGGTTCGGTGTGCACGCAAAGGCAGTGGACGCCTCGTCGGCGACGAAAATCTCGGCGCCGCTGCACGGTTCCGGGAAGCCGGCGGTCCATGCGGGACAAGAGGAATCACCCGGACGCACCATAACGAGGCGTGATCCGGAACAGACGATTGCCCCAGGCACAAAGATGTGCACACCACTCATCTTCACAAAAAGAGACAAAGCGGCCAAGTCGCGAACGATATTCCACGCGGAAGCGCGTCGGTAGCGCAGCCACTACCTGACGTCCCCCTCA
>DASQZE010000512.1:0-3208 GCA_035638875.1 Longimicrobium sp. | reverse complement strand
GGCGCTGAACGCGGCGGACTGCGAGGACGCCGTGTGGCGTGCCCTGGCGGAGCACGCCCTGCGCATCGTCGTGGGGCACACGGGCGTGGCGCTGGTGCGCGACCCCGTCCGCGGCATGCTGCGTGCGCCCGCCGGCCCGGATACGCGCCCGGGCGAGCACCGGCCCTGCATCCTGTGGAACGACCGGCTTACGGCCCCCGGCCTCATCGTGTCGGAGGACGCCCGCGTGGACGGCCCCTCGTCGTTCACGGCGCCGCTGTTCGGCGACCCGGCCACGGCGCTGCTGGCGCACGTGCCGGTGGGCGCGGAGGGGGTGCTGGTGCTCACGGAGCGCCGCGAGGACCGCATCTTTGAGCCGGAGGACTGGGACGTGCTGCGCGCCCTGGCCCTGCAGGCGGAGATGGCCCTGCGCCGCGTGCGATTGATCGAGAGCGTGCGCTCCCTTTCGCTGACGGACCCGCTCACGGGGCTGGGCAACCGCCGCCACATGGAGGTGGTGATGGCGCACGCCTGGGCGGCCGCCCGCCGCGGCGAGCCGCTGGTGGTGATGGCGCTGGACCTGGACGAGTTCAAGGAAGTGAACGACGCCCAGGGCCACGAGGCGGGGGACCAGATCCTCTGCTCGGTTGCGCTGGCCCTGCGCACGGAGGCGCGCGGCAGCGACGTGGTGGTGCGCTACGGCGGGGACGAGTTCCTGGTGATCCTTCCCGGCGGCAGCGTGGACGGGGCCCTGTCGCTGGTGGAGCGCGTGCGCCGGCGTGTGGACGGGCGCATCGGCTTCAGCGCGGGGGTGGCGGGATACGCGGCGGAGATGGATGCCCCCGACCACCTGATCCGCGAGGCCGACCGGCGCCTGTACGAGGCCAAGGCCCGCAGCCGGACCCCGGTCATGGCCTGACGGGGCCGTCTGGTGGATGGAGGACGAAGCGCCGCGCGGATCTCCGCGCGGCGCTTTTGTTCATGCGCACTCTGCTCCAAGGCCATTTGGATCTCCGGCGCAGGCACAGTCCTACGGATCGCGATCAGGTGGATGGTGTGCCAAGACAGGCATCCGCCTCCGCCGCCACGATCCTGCCTTTCCCGAAAAACGCGGATGGCCGTCCCCTCGCCGGCAGCAGCCGGGCTACCAAGGGCCTGATGCACCCTGCCGCCCGCCGCCCGATCCGCCTCCGGTCGTCACGATCGCACCCATCCAGTACGCCAGGCTTTTTCAGAAGCCGCAGGTGCGGGAGTGATGTGCCGCGACGGCCGGACGCGAACCGGCTTGGCCGTGCAGGAGGCCAGAGATCCTTGGCAGCGCGGCGGCTGCCGGCGAGGGGGCGGCATCCGCATTTTTGCAGGAGAGGATGCTGGCCGCACGGCGCGAAAGTCTGCGGAGGCACAGACCCACCTGATCGCGATCGGTAAAGGCGGCCCTGGCTGGAAGGTCGTGCCGTGGATGATCCGGACGGAACGCCCGCCGGCGCCGGGGGCCAGTCTGACCGGAAACGGCCAAAGTCGAACTCAGGAAATCGAAAGTCGTGTCCCCGGGGCAGAGATCGGCCCTCACAGCGGGGGCTGGAACTCGGCGGAGGCGGTGCTGAGCGCCAGGAAGTCGGGCAGCAGGCCGCACTCGCCGTCGTAGTCGTCGTCGTTGTCCTCGCCGCGCGGGTCCTCGAGCACGGCCAGCAGCGCCTCTACCACGGCGGGATCGAACTGCGAGCCGGCGCCGTCGCGAAGCTCCTGTTGCGCGTGCTCCGGCGTGTAGGCCTCCTTGTAGCTGCGCCGGGTGATCATGGCGCAATAGGCATCCACCGCGGCGATGATGCGCGCCGGCAGGGGGATCTCCGCGCCGGACAGGCCGTCCGGGTAGCCCGTGCCGTTGAACCACTCGTGGTGGTGCAGGACGATGTCGGCCACGGGGGCCAGGGCGGGCACGCCGCGCAGCAGGTCGGCGCCCACGCGGACGTGCGCGCGCATCAGGTCGCGCTCCTCCGGAAGCAAGGGGCCGGGCTTGTGCAGCACGCCGTCGCTCACGCCGATCTTGCCCACGTCGTGCAGGAGGGCGCCATAGCAGACGACGGCCTGGTCGTACGCCGGCAGCCCCATCCGCTCGCCCACCAGCCGGGCGTAGCGGGAGGCCATTTCGCAGTGGCCGTGCGTGTACGGGTCCTTGGCCTCCACCGCGTCGGCCAGCATGCTGACGGTGGCCACGTACGAGCGCTGCAGCTCGCGCTCCAGCCGTTTGTTGCGCACGGCCACGGCAGCCTGGTCGCCCACGCTGAGCAGCGAGTCCACGTCGTGCCGGTCGAACGCGCCGTCCAGCCGGTCGGCGGCCACGATGACGCCGTCCAGGTCCGCCATCAGCACCACGGGCGCCGCGACGAAGTTGCGAAAGCGCTCGCCCTCGCCCGGCGCGGGGAGCTGCGGCTGGGCCTCGGCGGGATTGCAGACCAGGGTGCCCTTGCCGTCCAGCACGTGGCGGCAGATGGCGGTGATGAACGGCGACGGCTCTCCCGCGCCCGCGCCTTCCACGCCGATGGCGGCCCGCACGCGCAGCTTGCCGCCGGGGCGCTGCGCCGTGACGTACACGCCGCGCGACGCCTGGGTGATGGTGAGGCAGGCCTGCAGGATGAGCCGGTACACGTCGCCGCCGAACATGGCGCCGTGGATCTCGCGCAAGGCGCGGTCCAGGCACTCGGCGCGCTTGCGGCTGCGCTCGGCCGCGGCGCGCTCGGCGCTCAGGGCCTCGGCCATCATGGCGTCGTGGCGGCGCCAGTCCGCGTCCTGCGCGCGGTACGCGTCCTCCACCCCCTGCAGTGCCTGCAGCACGGGATCGTGCGCTCCCGCCTCGCCTACCACCCCGGTCCCGCCGTCCGTGCTCTCCGACATGGATCCCGCCTCCGTCCTGGCGCCTCGCCCCCCGCCGCGGATGAATCCGAAGCGGCCGCATCTGTAACGGATTATTGAATCAGGAATCGTACCGCGCGTGTGTTAGTGCACGGCTGTGGCCGAATGGGAGCGGTGGGGCGGGGCGCGGGGGCCCCGGCGGGGGCGAGTCGTTCAAAAGGCGCGGAGCGCCTTTGCATGAGGGATGCGCGCCCGCAGGGCCGAGAGCCCGGAGCAGGACGGCACAGCAGTATCGTGCCGGCATGCGCAGGGGGCTCGGCGCCGTTGGGCACAGTTGTATCGTGCCCTACGGCGCGCGCAGCCCGACCCGGAGCGCAGC
>DASQZE010000511.1:0-4612 GCA_035638875.1 Longimicrobium sp. | reverse complement strand
GCTGGGAATCACGTAGGTCTCGATGGAAAAGCGGGCCTCCAGCGGCACCTGCGCCGCCGACGTCCCCGCCGTGCTCGCGTCCTGCCCGGACCGGTTGAACGGCGCCACCGACAGGTTGGTGGCCGTCACGATGCGCGGCAGCGACGCCACCCGCGTAAGGAACTCGCCGATCTGGTGGTACTCCCCCACCACCGCCATGTCGTACACGCGGCGCGTGTAGTACGCCTCTTCCGTGGCCCCCACGGGCTGGATGAGCGTGAGCTCCACCCCCGTGCGTGTGGCCTCGGCCGAGATGGCGTCCAGCAGGTTGGGCAGCTCCTCGCTGCTGGGGATGAGCCCCTCGGCCATCTCCAGCTGCTGCCGGTACAGGGCCATCTGCTCGTTGACGGCGCCCTCGGCGCCCTGCGTGATGGCCCGGCTGCGGGCGTTCACGGTCTTGAGCTGCTCCAGCCGCGTTTCCAGCTCGGCCATGGCCGCCTTGCGGGGCGTGTACACCCGGTCGTAGAAGCCGAACGCGGCCAGGGCCAGGAACACGCCCACGTACAGCAGGTTCTTGCGCTGCGCGGGCTCCAGGGGGGGAAGCGCCATGTGCGTTACTGGGCGGTAAGCAGGGGAACGGTCTCGACGAAGCCCTCGTTGGGCTCCTCCCACCGTGCCTCCAGGGTGAACTTGAGCACGGTGCGTCCCTGCACCTGCTCCTGCTGGCTCGTGACCAGCGACACGTCGCGGATCATGGGCGACGACTCCAGGTTCTTCATGAACCGGGTGAGCGCCTCCGTGGCCCCCGCGTGCCCCTCCACGTTGAACACCGGGCCCGAGGCCATGGCGGGCGCGGCGGGCGCGGCCGCGGCGGCCGAGTCTTCCTTGGCCTTGTCCTTGTCCTTCGCCTTTTCCGCCGCGGTGGGCGGGGGGGGCGGCGGCGGGGCCTCTTCTTCCACGGCGGCCAGCTTGGTGAGCCACATGTACGGCGGTGTGGCGCGGCTCACCTCGTCCAGCAGGTGGGGCCACACGTACCGGCGCGTATCCACCTGGCGGATGACGTCCATCTTCTGGTCGATGGTGTCGCGCCGCGTGTCCAGCGACTTCATGAGGGCGATGGCGCGTTCCAGCCGCACGGAGTCGGCCGCGGCCGATTCCACCTGGGTGGCCAGCTCGTCGCGCGTCTTGCCGGAGCTCCAGAACCAGTAGGCGCCGAACAGCAGCAGCAGCACGCCCACGCCGGCCATGCCGGCCACCCGGGGGTCGGCGCCCAGGGAGGGGAGCGACGGGCCGCCGCCCCCGCCCTGCCGGCGCGCGGCCGCGGGGCGGCGCGTGGCGCCGCTGGGGAGCAGGTTGATCTCGATCACGTCGGGGGATCCGAATCGGGTTCCGGCTCAGGTGGCCGCGCGAAGCGCCAGCCCCACGGACAGCATCAGCATGGGGGCCAGCTCGTCGACGGCGAAGAAGGAGGTGACGCCCGGGCGCGCCTTCAGGCGCTGCAGCGGCGAGGCCACCTCGGTGCGGGCGCGCAGGCGCGCCGCCACCACGTCCACCAGCCCGGGGATGCGCGCGCCACCACCGCACACGTACACGCGCCCCGGCGCCGCCACGCTGTCGCCGCCCAGAAAGGCGACGGCACGCTCCACGCCCACGGCCAGGTCCTCGGCCCCGCCGCGCAGCAGCTCCTCGAACTCGCGGGCCCGCTCCGAGCGGCCCTGCAGCACCGCGTCGGCCTCGTCCACCGTCAGGCCGTGCATGCGGCGCAGGTCCTCGCGCAGCCGGCGCGAGCCAAAGGGCACGTCTCGGGTGAGCACCAGGGCCCCGTCCTGCAGCACGTTCACCGTGCTGATCTCGTGGCCCACGTTCACCAGCGCCACCACCCCCTCCATGGCGTCGGGGTAGTTGTACTCGAACGCGTTGTGCAGGGCGAACGAATCCACGTCGATCACCCCCGGCGCCAGCCCTGCGTCGCGCAGCAGCCCCACCTTCTGGTCCACCACGTCGCGCTTGGCGGCCACCAGCAGCACGTTCATCTGCAGCCCGTCGTCCAGCGGGTCCAGGATCTGAAAGTCCAGCTGCACGTTCTCCATGTCGAAGGGCACGTACTGCTCGGCTTCCCAGCGAATCACCTCGCGGGCGTCCGCCTCCTTCATCCGGTCCATCTGGATCTTCTTGACCATCACGTCGCGCCCGCCCACCGAAGCCACCAGCTTCTTCGGCTTGACGCCGGACGAGTCCATGAGGGAGCGGATCGTCTCCACGACGATCTGCGGGTCCATGACCTCGCCTTCGACGATGGCGTCGGCGATCAGCGGCGTGTGCGACACGTGCACCAGCTCGGGCTCGGGACCGGAGTGGTCAATGACAGCGATCTTTACGAAGCCGCTGCCGATGTCGAGCCCCACCGTGCTCCTGTTGCGGCGCAGAAACGAAACCATGGGCCTGGGCAAAAGGGTCCCGGGAATCTGCAACGCAAAGCCGCTGCAGTGCGGAAAGGGGTAAACGTGGTTGGTACGGGAGGATGCGTCACGATAGCGCGGCATGGCACCGGCGTCAAGCTTGCCGGTGCCATGCCGTCATTGAGTGCACTACCGAACCACCTCGGACCAGGCGAACGTGGTGCCCATGATCGTGGCCGGGGCCGCGTGCGCCGCGTCTCCGAACTTCTGCAGTGCACCGTCGATGGCGCACTTGTCGTACTGCACGGTGATGGAGCCGTTCGCGATGGCGCTGTCGTCCTGCTGGATCTCGTTTTCGCCCTGCATGGCGAGCGAAACCAGGGCGCCCGTGACCGTGGGGTTGCCCGAGAGGGTGAAGTTGCCCTCCACGATGATGATGCCGGCGAACGACGAGTTGCCCTTCATGAGCAGGTTGCCGTTCACGATGATCACCACGCCCGAGCCGCCCTGGATCTCCACGGTGCCCCGGTTGGCGTCGATCACGGCCACGCCGCCGTCGCCGGCGTCGATCCTGCCGTCCCAGGTGCGGTTGGGCGTGCCCACGGCGTGCCAGCGGGGACCGAACTTCTGGCTCAGGGGGACGGTGGCGATGATCTCTTCCACGCTCTTGCCCTGCAGCACGTTGTCCTTGAGCTGGTCGCGCGTCAGGTTGGACCGCTCGATGGCGCTCTGGCCGCTGGTGTTCTGCCCGTTGTCGTAGCCGTTGAAGTTGTTGAAGTGGTTCGTGTTGTTGGTGGTGATCTCCGAGTCCGAGGCCGCGCGCACGGCGTCCACGCCGCCGTTGGCCCCGCAGGCGTTGGACCGGCCGCTGACCGTGAAGGCGTTGCCGTTCACGTGCATGTCGCCACCCAGGGTGATGGCCGAGGTGATGTTCATGGACAGGGGGTCCGGCCGCTTGCGTTCCTGCCGGATCATGGCCACCACGGCGCGCCCGGTGGTCTGGCCCCCCGCGTTCACGGGCTCGGCCGTGAGCGAGTACGTGCGCGTCCACACGTTGGGAAAGGCCGCGTCCGGCACGTGGCTGCGGAGCAGCGCCGTGGTCACGCGCACCCGCTGTCTGGACTCGGCCAGCTGCAGCGTCTGCTGGCCCACCGGCAGGGGCTGCTGCGCGACCATCGCCGCGCGCAGCACCTCGCTGAGTCCGCCCTCGGCGTTGTACAGCGCGCGCGCGCCGTTGGCCTGCGCGGCGCTGATGGCTCCTTCCGTGGTGGAGGTGAGCAGCACGGTGGTCACCAGCAGCGACATCACCACCAGTCCCACCAGCGCCACCGGCAGGGCCACCCCGCGGCGCCCGCGTCCAACCTTCGCCAGACCAGTCATGTGTGCCGTTCGTGTCATGGGGAGCCTCATCAGTTGCGCAGCATGACGCGCACGGCGCCGCTGTCCCGTTGCGCGCGGTCGTTCACCTTCTGGATGCTGCCGGAAACCACCTGCACGCCCACCGCCCGGATGGCCGCCAGCCCCGCCGCGTTGGCGCCGGGTGCGGCCATGGGGTTCACGGGATCGTTGCCGAAATAGGTAAAGCCGAAGAGATCCGCTTCCAGCGGCCCCGCCAGGGGCTGCTGGTTGAAGGTGCCGTTGGCGTTGAGCCCGTTGCTGCGCCGCAGCCACATGTTGCCGTCGTCGCCCTGGGCCACGTCGTAATGGGTGAGCGTGTACGTCACCACCAGGCTGCCCACGGCCCCGACCAGGGCGCCGTTGGTCGTGATGCGGACGGCCACGGCCTGCCCCTGCGGCAGCAGGGTGTTGCACGGCGCGGTGGCGGGCGTGGCCAGCTGCTGCACGGCGGTGATGCGGGCCCGCAGCAGCGGCGCCTGCGGGCTCGGCCACCAGACCGGGGCCGCCATGGGGTCCGCCGTCTGGTTGATGAGCACGCCGTTGGAAGCGGCCACCGTCCAGCCGTCCAGTGCGCCCGTGACGGGGAACACCGCCGTCACCGAGCCCGGCGCCACCTGGCATACCACGCCCCAGGCGCGGGGCTGCATGAAGGTGACGGACTGGGCGTCGGCGCGCAGGATGGCGCCGGGGATGGCGCTGCGAAGCTCGCTGGAAACGATCTCCAGGGCCCCGCGCACGTTCTGCTGCGCCTCTTGCTTCGCGCTCTGCACGGCCACCATGCGCGACTGCCCGCTCAGGAGCTGGAGGAGCGCGGTGGTGATGACGCCCGTGATGAC
>DASQZE010000510.1:0-2508 GCA_035638875.1 Longimicrobium sp. | reverse complement strand
GGACGGCGTCCCGTACTGGAACGAGGAGGCGCACTACGCCTTTACGGTGGACGAGGTGTACCGCATCGAGAACGCCACCCGCGCGCTCCACGAGCTGTGCATCGACGCGGCCGAGGCGGTGATCCGCGACCGGCGCTACGCCGAGCTCGCCATTCCGCCCGGCGCCGTGCCCCTGATCGAGCAGTCGTGGGAGGCCGACGCGCCCTCCGTGTACGGCCGCTTCGACTTTTCGTACGACGGCACGGGCGAGCCGCGGATGCTAGAGTACAACGCCGACACCCCCACCAGCCTGGTGGAGGCCGGCGTGGCGCAGTGGTTCTGGCTGGAGGAGCGCTTTCCCGGCGGCGACCAGTTCAACCGCATCCACGACGCGCTCCTGGAGACCTGGGCGGGCCTCAATCCCTACCTGCTCTCGGACACCGTGCACTTTGCCGCGCTGGGCGAGGTGGAGGACGACGCCACCGTCCTGTACCTGCGCGACACGGCGCAGCAGGCCGGGATCCGCACCGTGCAGCTGCGAATGGAGGAGATCGGCTGGGAGCACCTGCGCGGCGAGTTCGTGGACCTGCAGGGAATGCCCATCCGCTCCATCTTCAAGCTGTACCCGTGGGAGTGGATGGTGCACGAGGCGTTCGGCACGCAGCTGGGGCGCTCGGCGGACCGGGTGCAGTGGATGGAGCCCGCGTGGAAGATGATCCTTTCCAACAAGGGCATCCTCCCCATCCTCTGGGAGCGCAACCCGGGGCACCCCAACCTGCTCCCCGCCTACCGCGAGGAGTTCATGTTCCGCGAGGGGGACGCGTACGTGGCCAAGCCGCTGCTCTCCCGCGAGGGCGCCAACGTGCGCATCGTCTCGCCCTGGCACCCGCCGGCGGCCACCGGCGGCGACTACGGCGAAGAGGGCTTCATCTTCCAGGAGTACGCGCCGCTGCCGGAGTTCGACGGGGCGCGGCCGGTGATCGGCAGCTGGATCATCGGGCAGGAGGCGGCGGGGATGGGCATCCGCGAATCATCCGGTCCCATCACCGACAACCTGAGCCGCTTCGTCCCGCATCGCATCGTCGACCCGCTGCGAGACGAAGCGCAGGGGATCCGGAAGCGCTGGGACGAATCGATCGGCTGATCCGCATCCGCCCCCGCCTGCCGTCGTGCGGGCGCGGAGGATGCACGGGGATGGGGCGCTGCCCGGCTCGCGAGTGAAGCCGGGCAGCGTTCTTTCGTTCTGGGGATGGGGATGATCGACCTGATCTGCGTGGACGTGGACGGCACGCTGGTGGGCAGCTCGGGGGACGTGCTGCCGGCGGTGTGGAGAGCGGTGGAGCGGGCGCGGGCGGCCGGCAAGCGGCTGGCGATCTGCTCGGGGCGGCCGGCGTTCGGCCTGACGCGGGCGCTGGCGGAGCGGCTGGACCCGGACGGCTGGCACGTCTTTCAGAACGGCGCCAGTATCGTGCACCTGCCCAGCGGCGAGGCGCGCTCCGCCGCCCTGCCACGCGCAGCCGTGGAGGCGCTCGTGGAGCGGGCGCGGGAGACGGGGCGCATCCTGGAGCTGTACTCCGACTTCGAGTACACGGTGGAGCGCGAGGACGACCGTGCCGTGCGCCACGCCGCGTTGCTGGGCGTGCCCTTTCACGCCCGCGACCTGCTCTCGCTGGAGGGCGACGTCGTGCGCGCGCAGTGGCTGCTGTCGCCCGCCGAGGAGCCGTCCGTGCTGGCCGAGCCGCACGAGGGGCTCACCCTGTGGCCCTCCACCTCGCCGGTGATGGGGGACACGGCGTTCATCAGCATCACGGGGCCGGGGGTGGGCAAGGCGGCGGCCGTGCGCACCGTGGCGGCGGAGTATGGCGTGCCGCTGGAGCACGTGATGATGGTGGGCGACGGCGCCAACGACGTGGAGGTGATGGGCATCGTGGGCCATCCCGTCGCCATGGGCAACGCCGAGCCGGAGGTCTTCGCCCTCGCCCGCCACCACGTCTCGCACGTGGACCGCGGCGGCCTCATCGAGGCCCTGGATCTCGCGGCGGAGCTGTAAGCAGCGTTGCTTGGGAGACGTGCGAACCACTTGATTTCCTGAGAGCGTGTTTAAGAAGCTCTCCCCGCGCTTGATTTCCTGAGGGAGGCGCCGCCGAAACCCTTCTCCCGGTTAGATCCATGGCGCCGACCGAAGGATCTGGCCCGCATCACCGAGGGGCGGGCAACGCGGCGGGAGGCCCGTCCCTCGGTCGCGCGGAGTAGATCCTTCGGTCGCGCGCAAAGACATGTGCACGTTGAGGTTACCGCGTGCGCTCCCTCAGGAAATCAAACCGAGTGTTTGAAGGCCGGGTGGGAATCTTAAACACACTCTGAGGGAGGCGCCGCAGGAATCCCGCCTGTGCCGAAGACCATGGCGCCGACCGAAGGATCTCGCCCGCAAACCGAGGGCTGGCCACCTGCGACGGAGCCGGCCCCTCGGTACGCACAGTAGATCCTTCGGTCGCGCGCAGGCGCTCCTGCGGCATCGCATTCAGGTAG
>DASQZE010000509.1:0-2887 GCA_035638875.1 Longimicrobium sp. | reverse complement strand
GGATGCGCAACGCTACTCCGGGCAGTCGCTGCCGTCGGCGAACCGGTTCACCTGGGCCGCGGGCACCTGCAGCCGCTGCAGCACCACGGCGTTGTAGCGCTCCGCCCGTTCCGCCGCGGACCGGCGGTAGGTGGCGTGCTTGGGGCTCACCGTCATCCCGTCCGTGCCGGGGATGGTGCGAAAGCCGTACTTGTTGATGAGGCAGCGGTTCACGACCGGCGGCACGTGGACGGCGTTGGTGCTGTCGCTCACGGCCCACAGCTGCCGGTCGCCCTCCGCGAACGCCGACGCGGCCAGGCTGCCGGGATCGCTCCCCATCCGCACCCGTTCCTGGTAGATGCCCGCGTGGGCGACGGCGTACAGCCCCAGGAACGCCACCAGCACGCCGATGGGGATGGGGGCGATGGCCTGCGCCCGGCGCGACAGCCGCTTCCACGCCCACACCAGCGCCGCCACGGGGATGGCGGCCAGCAGCAGCAGCACCAGCGTGCGCATCACGGCTCCGCCGGTGCTGATGGGCCCGCCGTACGGCCCGTGGTCGATGGCCCACCACGCGAGCAGCAGCGTGAGCACCACGGCCACGGCCACCCACACGCCGCGGTCTTCGGGAAAGCCGGCCTGCGCCGTGCCCCGGCGCCGGAGCGGGCTCATCGGGCGGCCTCCAGGCGAAGGCACTCGCCTTCCAGCGCCCACGGGTCCGCCACCTCGCGCAGCGGCACGGCCCGCAGCCCCTGCGCGTGCAGTTCCGCGCGCACGGCGTCCGCGGGCAGGCCCCGCTCGCGCCAGGCGGTGGGGTGCATCTCCACGAACAGCGCGAGCGCATCGCCGCCGCGCGCGATGGTCTCGCGGGCGCCGCGCAGCGCCTCCAGCTCCCAGCCTTCCACGTCGATCTTGATGATCGTGGGCACGATTTGCTCCCGGGCGCAAAATTGGTCGATCGTCACCGTTTCCACCGTCTCCGTCCCCTCGTCCGCTCCCGACGCCAGCCGGCTGGTGCCGTGGTGCCCCTCTGCCGCCAGCGCCGCCCGCCCCTCCCGGTCCGATACCGCCGCGCGCACCGGATGCACGACGTCCGCCAGCCCGTTCAGCTCTACGTGCGCCCGCAGCCCCGCGAACGCCTGCGCCGACGGCTCAAAGGCGTACACGCGGCCGCCCGGCCGCACCCATCCGCCCATCAGCAGCGCGTAGGCGCCCACGTTGGCCCCCACGTCCAGCGCGATTCCACCGGGCTTCGACGCGTCGCGAAAGGCCGCGTACTCCACGGGATTCCATCCCATGTAGCGAAATTCCGGCAGCACGCGCACCGTTTCGCCGCCGGGAAGCGTGGCCGCGATCCCCTGCCCGCCGCCCAACGCGGCGTGGTACAGCGACCGCAGGCGGCGGCGCGCTCCGTTCTCTGGCAGCAGTCGCGCCACGGCGGCGCCCAGCGCCTCCAGCGGCGAGCGCCGGCGGTACGCGTGCCCCTCCGCGGTGTCGATGCGATCGTCAGAATGGCTCACCAGGGCGGGTCCGGCAGGAGACGTTCTATCATGAGCACCGGCAGCGTTTTGCCTCTTTCGATGTGTGATCATCCCGCTCATCGGTTGGTTCATGCCGCGATGATTTCCTCGCGGATGAAGCGCAGCCGGATGAACCGCGGCCCTTCCCCCGCGTCAAAGTGGCACCGGACCGCGCCACGCACCATGTCCCGCACTTCCGGAAGCGTATCCGCTTCCGTGACAATCGGGGATTCGAGAGCGCTCGCGACGTATCCACCCTCCACCGCCTCGTCCACCACGAAGATAATCTCGTTCATGCCAATCTCGCCGGAGAGCGAGTCTCGCGTGGTCTGGCTCACTGCACCGTGAAGTCGTCCGTGCGCGGCCCCTCTGTCCTGCGGCCGCTGGAGTCGGCGACGACCACCTGCACGTAGTAGGTGCCGGGGGACGGGACGGGCAGCCACACGCGACCGCTGCCGGTCCACTGCTCCTGGTCCGGCTCCATGGCCAGCCGCCGGTTGACGAACGCCAGGTCGTTGCGCGCGTCGTACAGGGTGTAGTCCAACGGCACCTTGTGGCCCTGCTGCGCGTTCAGCTTCACGACGACGTCCACCGCGACGCCCTGCACCTCGCCGCGCGAGTCGTCGCTGTCCTTGCCCAGGCGTACGCTGTCCGGCAGGGCCTCGAACTGCTGGCGCGTGATGCCCGCCTGCATGCCCGTGATCTCCGCGTCCGCGCGGTAGCCGGCCTCGCAGGCGGGCAGCGCGGCCAGTACGAGGAGCGCGGCGATGTGGCGGGCGCGGAGGGTCGGGAAGATCATCGTCAGTCGGAAGATTGGATTGGAAGCGGATCATCAGGTGTGAGGCGGAGTTCCGGCGGCGCCCCCACCGCTCGCCCAGGCTCGCACCTCCCCCAAAAAACCCTGGGGGAGGTTGAACTTCATTCCCGTGCGGGCCCGGTGCCGGCGTGGCACCCGCCCGTACCGGACAGTCCGCGCAGGCGGACTTCGTGTCCTTGTTGCGGCGAATTCATTCGCTCTGCCGGCAATCGGCTCCGGTCCCGACTCTCAAACTCCCTGGCAGACCAGCGTACGACGCGGCCTCGTGTGAAGCAACGGCAGCGAAACGGCAACGATCGGCGAATCAGCCTCCGCGCACCTTGCCCCCCGCACCGTTCACTTCGTACCTTCGCGACCCGATCCTCGCCCGGAGGATCGCTGCAGGGAGCACCCACCCGCTCGCGGAGACCGACCATGACCACCACCGACTCGTCCTCGTCCAACGTCGTCATCAGCCCGCAGACGCTGCTGGAGCACTGGCAGGGGCACCGCGGCCTCACGCGGCGCATCATCGAGCAGTTTCCCGAGGACCAGCTGTTCACGTTCACCCTGGGCGGAATGCGCTCGTTCG
>DASQZE010000508.1:0-3983 GCA_035638875.1 Longimicrobium sp. | reverse complement strand
CCCTGCCGCACGGCGTCGCGGTCCGCCTCGGAACGGAGCGGCGGATTCATCTTCGCGTCCGTGCGGTATGCCTCGACCGCCGCATCCGTCAGGGTGAAGTGGTGGGGCGTGCCCTCCGCCGTCACCCGTACGCCGCGCGCCTTGGCCTCGCGGATGAGCTGCACTCCGCGCCGGGTGGATACGTGCTGCACGTGCAGGCGGCCACCCGTGAGCTCCGCCAGCATCAGGTCGCGGGCGATCATCACGTCCTCGGCCTCGTTGGGGATGCCCGTGAGCCCCAGGCGCGTGGCGATGATCCCCTCGTTCATGCTGCCGCCGCGGCTGAGCGTGAGCTCCTCCTCGTGCACGGCCACGGGGATGTCGAACGCCAGCGCGTACTCCAGCGCCATCCGCAGCATTCCCGCGCCGCTCACGGGGCGCCCGTCGTCCGTCACGGCCACGGCGCCCGCGTCCACCAGCTCGCCGAACTCCGTCAGCTGCTCGCCCGCCTGCCCCACGGTAATGCACCCCGTGGGAAACACGCGCGCGCCGCCCGCCCGCAGCCCCGCCGCCTTCACGAAGCCCACCGTCGCCGGGCTGTCGATGGGCGGGTCGGTGTTCGGCATGGCCACCACGGAGGTGAATCCGCCCGCCGCCGCCGCCCGCGCGCCGCTGCGGATGGTTTCCTTGTGCTCCTGCCCCGGCTCGCGCAGGTGCACGTGCACGTCGATGAGCCCGGGCACGACCACGAGCCCCGACGCGTCGATGGGCTCGGCGGATTCCGGCGCGTCCAGCCGCTCGCCCACGCGCGCCACCACGCCGTCCGCCAGGAGCACGTCCAGCACGGCATCCATCTTCAGCGACGGATCGACCACGCGCCCGCCGCGGATGATCACCGGCCTCATGCCCCACCCGCCCGCTGGAATCCCATGCCGTTTTGTCCGCGGAGGCGGACAGCGTGATGGTGTAGCCGCGAATTCGTTCGCTCGCACCTCGGCCGCGATACCGATTCCGCGCTCCGCTCCGATCCCGTGGCCCCGCTGATCCCCGCCCTCATGCGCCGCCTCCCTTGGCCGCCTCGGCCATCTCCGGCGCCCCGCCGGCGAGCAGGTAGAGGACGGCCATCCGCACGGCGACGCCGTTGGTGACCTGCTGCAGGATGACGGAATGCGGTCCGTCGGCCACGTCGCTGTCGATCTCCACGCCGCGGTTCATGGGGCCGGGGTGCAGGATGAGAATGTCGCGCGGCGCCGCCTCCACCCGCTCGCGCGTAACGCCGAAGACGCGGTTGTACTCGCGCAGGCTGGGGATGAAGCCGCCCTTCATCCGCTCCAGCTGCAGCCGCAGCACGTTGAGCACGTCCGCCCACTCGATCGCCTCTTCAATGCGGCGGAACACGGTGACGCCCAGCTCCTCCACGCACGGGGGGAGCAGCGTGCGCGGCCCGCAGACGGCCACCTCCGCGCCCATCGTCTTGAGGCCGTGGATGTTGCTGCGCGCCACGCGGGAGTGCAGCACGTCGCCGCAGATGCACACCTTGAGGCCCTGCAGGGGCCCGCGGTGGTCGCGGATGGTCATCAGGTCCAGCAGCCCCTGCGTGGGGTGCTCGTGCTTGCCGTCGCCCGCGTTGATGACGTTGCTCTCGATGCGCTCGGCCAGAAAGCGCGCGCTGCCGGACGCGTGGTGGCGGATGACCACCATGTCGATGCGCATGGCCTCCAGGTTGCGCGCCGTGTCCACGAGCGTCTCGCCCTTGGCCACCGACGAGCCCGCCGTGGAGATGTTCACCGTGTCGGCGCTCAGACGCTTCTCCGCGAACTCGAAGCTCACCCGGGTGCGCGTGCTGTTCTCGAAGAAGGCGTTGACGATGGTCTTGGTGCGCAGCACGGGCACCTTCTTTACCGGCCGCTCCGAGATCTCCTTGAACACCTCGGCCGTGTCCAGGATGGCCGTGATCTGCTCCCGCGTAAGCCCTTCGAGCCCCAGCAGGTCCTTGCCGAACGTGGGAGGCGTGATCCCCTGCGCCATCAGGCCGCGCCCTCCTGCTGGACGACCATCAGGTCCACCCCCAGGCGGCCGTCCAGCTCCGGCACCAGCACCTCCACGATGCCGCCGGCCGGCACCTCCACCCGCTGGCCCACGAAGTCGGCCTGGATGGGCAGCTCGCGCCCGCCGCGGTCCACCAGCACCGCCAGCATGATGCGCGCGGGGCGCCCGAAGTCCGCCAGCTCGTCCAGGGCCGCGCGCACGGTGCGGCCCGTGTACAGCACGTCGTCCACGATCACCAGGTGCCGCCCGTCGATGCCGCCCGTGGGGAGCCGCGTCTGGCCCACCACGGGGCGCGGCCCCACCGTCATCAGGTCGTCGCGGTAGAGCGTGATGTCCAGCGATCCGGTGAGGGGCGCCTGGCCCGCGCCGGCGGCGATGGCGTCGGCGATCATGCGGGCCAGCTGCACGCCGCGCCGCTCGATGCCCACCAGCACCAGGTCGCCGGCGCCGCCGGTGTATGCCACGATCTCGTCCGCCATGCGCGCGACCACGCGCTCCACCTCCGGCGGGTCCATGAGGAAGCGTCGCTCTTCGGCCTCGGCCATGTAGGTCGCTTGCCTTTGATCTGTCGAGGGATGGGGGTTGAAGCTCTGGAAACTTACCCCGCGGGCCGTGGGGCGTCAACGAAGCGTGGAGGTGGATGCGGATACGTGGCGCACTCGAAGTTGAAGGGGGTTGGCGGCAATCCGATGGCATCGTTCCCTATCGGCTAGCCACCAACCTGGTAGACCAGCGCGCGGCACCCTGCGGGGGAGCATCGCTCAATGGGTCGGGTGTTGGAGGGCTTTGAACCACCCTTGATCGGTCAATCATTGAAAGGTATCCTTGCCAGGCCCCGTCTGTTTCCCCCCTCTTCTCCCTTTGCTCCCGGAGCCCCATGGGAACACGGAAGCGCCTCCTGGTGCTTTCCGCCGGAATGCTTGGCCTGCGCCAAATCCCACCCGCGCACGCGCAGAGAATGGCGTGCGAAACGACAGTCGTTACGACCACGACCTACTACTCGAACGGGATCGTCGTCACGTGGAAGGATGCCGTGACGGTCTGCTGGCCCATCGCCGAATGAGCCGCACCACCGCCACCGCCGCTTTTCGCCTGCACAAGTCCGTCGTTTCAACGCTGTCTCTGCTTCTGGCGACTTCCCTCTCCGCGTGCGGGGGCCGGGACGGCGAAGGTGCGCGCGCATCGTCCGAGCGCGTCGTTCGCAACACGCGCGAGAGCGGCTGGCCCACAGCAAGGGCCTGGCGTCTTTCGCCCGCCGGGGTGATTGCAGGAACCGACGCGGGCGGAGCCGCCACCACCTTCGGCCACCTGGTGGACGTCGCGATCGATCCGCTCGGCCGAGTGTGGGCGGCGGACGGCATGCAGCAGGCAATCCACGTATTCGAGTGGAACGGGCGGCACGTTCGCACGATCGGCCGAAAAGGTGCGGGACCGGCCGAGTTCGCGAGCATTGCGGGGATGGCATGGGCGCCGGACGGCAGCCTGTGGGTGCTGGACGCAGGCAATGGCCGCTTCACCGTATTTGACACCGCGGGGGTGCCGGCATCCACAGCGCCCAGGCGGCATACCGCCAGTGTCACACCCTGGCCGGGAGCGTTCGACCGGTACGGCCGACTGGTCGATCTCGCGCAGCGCCGGCTCGTGGGCGATGAACTGCACGTTGCGCTCGTGCGGTCGGACCCCCGCACCGGGGGGGGCGACACGCTCCAGCTGCCGCCGTTGAAGGAGATGTACTTCGGAGAGGTGACGAGCGGCAGTTCGCGGCGCCAGTCCGTCAAACGCGCACCGATTCCGTTCACCGCCACGCAGTTGTGGGCGGTGGACCCGGAAGGATTCGCCTGGGTGGCCGTGACGGACCGGTATCGCGTGGAGCGAATCGCCTTTGACGGGACGATCGATCTGGCCCTGGAACTGGTGAGCCGGGCACGTCCGGTCAGCCGTGCGGACAAGACCCG